>NZ_CATKPT010000037.1:0-28852 GCF_949768125.1 Pseudomonas sp. IT-P253
TCGGCTGCGAAGCAGTCGTAAAATCAGCCACCGCGGTGTTTCAGGTAAATCGAAGTGGCAGGATTGACGACTGCTTCGCAGCCGAACGCAGGCTTCGCCAGCTGCTACAGGTTGTGGGGTCAATCAGGGTTTGGAATCAACTCGGGTCATTTGTGCGCGTTCGTAACGCGGGTACAAATGGCTGACGCTGCGGATCAGTTCGTAGCGGCTCAGGTTGATGCCGGTGAAACGTTCGGGGATGGGACTGCGGATCAGCTCGGCCATGTCGCTGCCGTTGGCGGCGCCGTCACGCATCAGCTGGTCGAGCCAGGTCAGGTAGTCGCGCATTTGCTCGAAGGGCGTTGAGTCCGTGGCCACCGGCCCATGGCCGGGCACGATCAGCGTCCACGGCAAGCCTTGCAAAGTCGCGATGTCTGCCAGCCACACCGACAGCCCGGGGCTGTTGGGCGTGGTCAGCGCACGCTGATAAAACACCAGGTCCCCGGCAAACAGCACGCCGGTTTGCTGGTCGAGAATAGCCAGATCCGCGCCGGTGTGCCCACCCAGGCTCAGCAGGCGCAGATCGTGATTCCCAAAATGTCGCACGCCGGGTGTCAGCGTCTCGGACGGCAACACGACTTCGGTGCCGCGCATCCAGTCGCCCACCAACCGATACAGGTTCTCGGCCATGGCATCGCCCTGTTGATGCAGCAGCGCGGTGGTGTCGGCCAGCGCGCCGATGGGCACGTCGCTGAAGGCTTGATTGCCCAGCACATGGTCGGGGTGATGATGGGTCAGCATGACCTGGATCACCGGCTTGTCGGTGGTCGCGGCAATCGCTTTGCGCATGGCCTCGCCGTAGCGCTTCGACGGCCCGGTATCGATCACCACCACGCCGCGTTCGGTGACGATGAAAGCGGTGTTGACGATGTTGCCGCCGTTGGCCTTGGCGAAATTGTCGGTGCTGCCTTCCAGCAGCCAGGTGTCTTCGGCGATTTGCCGAGGCTTGAGTACGTAATCGAGGTCGGCCAGGGCCGGCAGACTCAGGCTCAGGCTCATGAACAACAACAGCATCCAGCGCATGATGCGCTCCTCGGGGTCAGGGTATGGCCGCATCGAATTGATTGCCGCTGTTATCTCGCAGCAACAGGCGCGTCTGCCCTGCCCCTTCGATGTCGAAGGTCAGGCTGGGGTTTTCGCTGACGGCGGGAAACAGTTCAAGGCGAGCCAGCACCTGACCGTTCTGATCCCGCAGCTCGGCATGGTTGATAAAGAATTCCGGGATGCCGCTGACCATGCCGTTGTCCATCGGATGCGCCACCTGCAAGCGCAAGCGGCTGAACTCACCACGGGGGAAGCGAGCGCCCAGCACTTCGCCAATGTGCTCCTGCCAGCCGGGCTGGCTGCGCACCACGCTGGGCGCCGTGCATCCGCCACCCGCCGCGTCAATCAGGGTCGAGCCGACGTGCCAGAGCCCGTCGCGGGTCAGGACGGCGGCACGCAACGGTGTGGCTTGTTCGATACGGATGCGGATCGACAGCCAGGGCAGCACGCGATCCACGGGTTGGAAATCGACGATTTTCGGCAAGGGATTAAGTTCGGCCCAGGCGAGAATTTTCACCACCTCGCCCTTGAACGCCCGGGCGTCAATTTCCAGGGGCACTTGCCGCGCGTCTTCGGCGAACGGCGGTGCGAGCAGCTTGACCCGCTCATCGAAAACGAACGGCGCATCACCGAGCATCTGCTTGTGATAGAAGTCCCACATCACTGACGGCACCGGGTCTTTCCCCGGCTCGATCTGCGCCGCCTGCGCGGCGATGGGTAGCCAACAGGCCAACAGGCAACTCACTGGCCAGTTCACTATTGGTACATCTCGGGCACGTCATACCGCAGGCCGTATCGGGCATAAATGGCTTTGACCGAGCCGTCGCGGATCAACGCTTCCAGCGCCTCTTCCACGGCGTAAGCCAGTTGGCGGTTGCTCTCGTGCACCGCCATGCCGATTTCCCAGATCTGCTTGCCCATGTTCGGGTAGGCATTTTCGGCCAATGCCACTTGCGGGTCGGCCGCTTCATGCACTTGCCAGTCTATCTCGCCGCGCATGGCCATCACCGCGTCGACTTCACCGGCCTTCATCGCGGCAAACGCCTGGGGCACACCCGAATAATGGTGGGTTTTGCCGGCGAGCATGCCGTTGAACACCGAGGTCAGGTAGAACGACGGCACGCTGTCGACTTCGACACCGATCGGGTGCTGCTCGAACACCGCGACACTGCCCACCGAGTCCAGCCGGCGCCGATCATAGGCGACCTGCCATTGCTCGTTCTGGTACGGGCCGAACATCACCACGTGGTCGTTCTCCAGCTCGCCCAGTTCATTGCGTTTTTGCGAGTAGTCGCGGTCGTACGGCACGCGCATCATCAGGTCGGCCAGTTGCTGGTTGTGCAACTGGCTGGCCCGCCAGATGTAGTCGCGCAAATCGTCATCGAGTTTCTCGCCGGCCGGTGCCCAGATCAGCGTCAGGTGCACGCCCAGTGCCTTGGCCAATGCCTCGGCGAGTTCGACATCCACCCCTCGCGGCTGGCCGGCGTCTTCGAAACTGTAGGGCGCGAAGTCTTTGTAGACCGCGACTTTCAGTTCCCCGGCGGCGATCATCTGGTCAAAGGTACGGACCTGCGCCTGCACCCCCTGGCAGCACAGCAACACGGCGCTGATCAACACGGCGAGCAGGCGCATGAATTACTCCTCGACGTGCACGCTGTCCAGGTAGGTCCGCACGGCCCACAAGGCTTCCTGACTCAGGTAATCGGCCATTTTCGGCATGTACACCCGGCCGTCTCGCACCGCGCCATTGCGGACCCGCTCGACAAACCATTCATCACCGGCGTCGCCGACATCCAGCAGGCGCAAATCGGGGGCGATGCCGCCGGATTTGGCTTCCAGGCCATGACAGGCCGCGCAGTTCTGGTTGTAGGCCGAAGAACCGATTTCCAGCGCTTTATCGTGTTGCGGCGAGGAACGGTAAGGGTTCACCTGCGCCCAACCGTCGGCATCGACCGGCACGCCGGCGTCCTTGATCGGGGTCAGGCCCGGGGTTTCGACCGCTTGCGGCACCACGTTGCCGTGGGCCCAGACAGAGCCTGCGCTGATAAAACCGGCCAGCAGTCCGGCAACAAGTAAGGCGTTGCGTTTTGTTGTCATTGTTATGCCCTCAGGATTGCACGCAAAACCTCTTGGCAGAGGCTATGGCACCCATCTTAGGAATGCCGTTGCGTCGAACCCATGCTGCTTTGGTGGTCGCCGCCTACTTCCTTGGTAGTAGGGCGAGTGGCCGTAACGCGATCTGTAGCAGCTGGCGAAGCCTGCGTTCGGCTGCGCAGCAGTCGTGAAATCAGGCGACGCGGTGTTTCAGGAAGACCTCGCGCTCAGGTTTTACGACTGCTGCGCAGCCGAACGCAGGCTTCGCCAGCTGCTACAAAATTGAGTTACGGCTGCGTTTTGCGGGGTGAGCTACGACCTTGGTACTGGCTCTCCGATACTTTCTGCATATTTCATCCCTGCCGCAGGGTTCCTATGCTGGCGCTACCTGTAATGGAGTGCCTTATGCGCCAGCTTGCCCCTTACGCCTTGATCTACCTGTTGGCGATTGCCTGCGCCGCCGGGTTGGCGACCCAGAGTCAGGCCGCAGACGCGCCGTTGCAGGTACGGATCGGCTATCTGGGCTATCAACCCGACCCGGGGCCGCTGCTGTCGAACATCATTCCCGAACCGACCGATGCCGGGCTGCGCGGCGCCGAACTGGCGATCACCGACAGCAACAGCACCGGGCGCTTTCTCAACCACAGCTACAGCCTCGTCAATGCCAGCGCCGACAGCGCGGATGCGCTGATCGACGCGGCCAAGGCTCAACACGAACAAGGCCTGCGGCTATTTGTGGTGAACGCGCCGGTGGAAACCCTGCGCCGGCTCAGCGCGGTGCTGCCCGACAGCCTGCTGTTCAACGCCGGCAGCCCGGACGACAGCTTGCGCACCACCGATTGCCTGCCCAACGTGCTGCACAGCTTGCCAAGCCGGGCGATGCTGGCCGATGCGCTGGCGCAATTCCTGGTGGTGCGCAAATGGCAACGGGCACTGCTGATCGTCGGCCCGACCCCGGACGATCAAGCCTACGCTGCCGCCCTGCGCCGTGCCGCCAAACGCTTCGGCCTGCAACTGGTGGCGGAAAAAGCCTGGAGTTTCGACAACGATCAACGCCGCAGCGCCCAGGCCGACATGCCGCTGTTCACCCAGACCGCCGAATACGACGTCGTGCTGGTGGCCGATGAACGCGGCGATTTCGGCGAATACGTACCCTACCAGACCTGGTACCCGCGCCCGGTCGCCGGCACTCAAGGGCTGACCCCGGTGGGCTGGCACAAAACCGTGGAAACCTACGGCGCCGCCCAATTGCAAAAACGCTTTGAAGCGACGGCCGGGCGCTGGATGAATGACCGGGATTTCGCTGCGTGGATGGCAGTGCGCAGCATCGCCAGCGCCGTGAGCAAATTGCGCCAGGTCGATCCGATGGCGATCCGCACGCTTGAGATCAGCGATCAACTGCCGCTGGACGGTTTCAAGGGTCGCAAGCTCAGCTATCGACCATGGAACGGCCAACTGCGCCAGCCAATTCCCATTGTGCAACCCCGGGCGCTGGTCAGCACCTCGCCGCAGGACGGCTTTCTGCACCCGTTCAACGAGATGGACAGCCTGGGTTACGACAAGCCCGAGGTCAGTTGCCGCTTTCCCTGATCCGACAATCACAACAACAAAGGAATCTGCCATGCGCCGCACCCTGCTCTCATGCGCCCTGCTGCTTGCCGCCGGGCACGCCGTGGCCAGCACCGCCTGGGTCTCCAACGAAAAGGACAACAGCCTGAGCCTGATTGACATGCAGACCCTGCAAGTCACCGACACCCTGCCCGTTGGCCAGCGCCCGCGCGGTCTGTTGCTGTCTCACGACAACAAGCTGCTGTACATCTGCGCCAGCGATTCGGACCGGGTCCAGGTGATGGACGTGGCAACGCGCAAGATCATCAAGGAACTGCCGTCGGGCAAGGACCCCGAGCAATTTGCCCTGCACCCGAATAATCGCTGGCTCTACGTTTCCAACGAAGACGATGCGCTGGTGACGGTGATCGACACCGAAACCTCCAAAGTGCTCAGCCAGATCAACGTCGGCGTCGAACCGGAAGGCATGGCGGTCAGTCCCGACGGCAAATGGGCGGTGAACACCAGCGAAACCACCAACATGCTGCACTGGATCGACACCAGCACCCAGACCCTGGCCGACAGCACCCTTGTGGATCAGCGGCCGCGCTTTGCCGAGTTCTCGCCCGATGGCTCGCAACTCTGGGCCTCGGCGGAAATCGGCGGCACGGTGACAGTGCTCGACGTAGCGACCCGCAAGATCCTCAAGACCGTGACCTTCCAGATCAAGGGCGTGCATCCTGACAAGGTCCAGCCAGTGGGCATCAAGCTCAGCGCCGACGGCAAGTACGGCTTCGTCGCGCTCGGCCCGGCCAACCATGTGGCGGTGGTCGACGCCAAGACCTTTGAAGTGCTCGATTATCTGCTGGTGGGCCGGCGCGTCTGGCAGATGTCGTTCACTCCCGATCAGAAGCAATTACTGGCCACTAACGGCGTCAGCGGCGACGTCTCGGTGATCGATGTCGACAGTCTCAAGGTCAGCAAATCGATCAAGGTCGGGCGCTATCCGTGGGGCGTGGTGGTGACGCCATGAACGCACTGGAGGTCAGCGAGCTGAGCTTCGCCTATGGGGCGAAAGAGGCCTTGCGTCAGGTGAGTTTCAACTTGGCGCCCGGGCGTTTTGCGGCGCTGCTGGGGCCGAACGGTGCGGGTAAATCGACGCTGATTGCGCTGCTGACCCGGCTCTACGATTTGCAACGCGGGGATATCCGGGTCGGCGGCTGCTCGTTACGCGATGCACCGCGCCCGGCGCTCAAGCAATTGGGCGTGGTGTTTCAACAAAGCACTCTGGACCTGGACCTCAGTGTCGAGCAAAACCTGCGTTATCACGCTGCGCTGCATGGCCTGTCCCGGCGTCAGACCGGTCTGCGGGTCGAGGCTGAACTGGCCCGCCAGGCCCTGACCGAACGCCGTCGCGAAAAAGTGCGCGAACTCAATGGCGGCCATCGCCGCCGGGTGGAAATCGCCCGGGCGTTGCTCCACGAACCACGTTTGTTGCTGCTGGATGAAGCCAGCGTCGGTCTCGACCCGGCCAGTCGGCTAGCCCTCAATCACCACCTCCGCAGCCTGTGCCGCGAGCAAAGGATCAGCGTGCTCTGGACCACTCACCTGCTTGACGAAGTGCAGGCCAGTGACGATTTGTTGATCCTGCATCAAGGACGCTTGGTGGCCAGCGGACAAGCGGATGCCCTGAGCCTGGAACACGGGGGCGACCTCGGTTCAGCCTTCGCTCGACTGACAACCTCAGGAGCCGCCCGATGAATGCGTATTGGCACTGTTTCAGCGGCATCGTACTGCGCGAATGGCTGCGCTTTGTGTTGCAACGCACGCGGTTTCTCAGTGCTCTGGTGCGGCCACTGTTGTGGCTGCTGGTGTTCGCGGCCGGTTTTCGAGCAGCACTCGGCATCGCGATCATCGAACCCTACGACACCTATATTCCCTACGAGGTCTACATCATTCCGGGGCTGGCCTGCATGATCCTGCTGTTCAACGGCATGCAAGGTTCCCTGTCGATGGTCTATGACCGGGAGATGGGCAGTATGCGGGTGCTGCTGACCAGCCCCCTGCCCCGAACCTTTCTGCTGTGCAGCAAACTGTTGGCCACCTCCCTGATTTCGCTGTTGCAGGTGTATGCCTTCCTGGCGATTGCCTGGGTGTACGGCGTGCAACCGCCGGCCATGGGTGTGTTGATCGCATTGCCGGCATTACTGCTCGTGGCGTTGATGCTCAGCGCGCTGGGCCTGCTGCTGTCCAACGCCATCCGCCAACTGGAGAACTTTGCCGGGGTGATGAATTTCGTGATCTTCCCGCTGTTTTTCCTGTCGTCGGCGCTGTATCCGTTGTGGAAGATGCGCGAGTCCAGTGAATGGTTGTATTGGTTGTGCGTGTTGAACCCGTTTACTCACGCGGTGGAGCTGGTGCGGTTTGCCCTGTATGAACGCTTCAATCCGTTGGCGCTGGCGGTGTGCATGGGGCTGACGCTGCTGTTTACGCTACTGGCGGTACTCACCTTCAACCCGCAACACGCCGCCTTGCGTAAATCCAACTAACCCCACATTTCCCTTTGTTGTAGGAGCGAGCTTGCTCGCGATGGTGTGTCAGCTGCATGGATGTCGGCTGACACACCTTCGCGAGCGAGCTCGCTCCTACAGTGGGCATCGAAATTACTACTTTAGTACTGGTTTACCTGTCTATCGTCGCATTCCAATCGCACCGTAGCTGGCATGTAATGGGTTCATAACTACAAGGATTGAACCTCATGTTGCGTGCCCGACATCGTCTGTTGCGCTCTTCTCTGGCTGCGCTATCGCTGGGCCTGCTGCCGGGCGTCGCGCACGCCGAAACAGCCCTGTTCTCGGCTGACGGCTATCGCATCAGCCTTTACCGCAGTCCGACGCCCCATCAGGTCGAGGGCGCGGCCATCATCGATACCGTCGCCCTGCAAATGCTGCTGACCCGCACGCCGCGTCCGGTGTTGATCGACGTTTACCGCCGCCAATGGCTGGAAGGACGTTTCATCGAAGACCAGCCCCATGAGAACCTTCCCGGCAGCCACTGGCTGGCCAATACCGGCGACGGTGACCTGACGCCCGCCTGGCGCGACTATTTTGTGCGTCACCTGAACACCCTGACCACGGGCGATCTCGCGCAACCGCTGGTCTTCTACTGCCGCGCCGATTGCTGGCTGAGCTGGAACGCAGTCAAACGCGCCGCCGCGATGGGCTATAAGTCTTTGTATTGGTATCGCGATGGCCTGGACGCCTGGCAAGCGGCAAATCTTCCCGTGGCGCCGGCCCAACCTGAACCCTTCCCGTGAACTTTACGCTGGCGCGTTGTTGCCACACCCTAATCAAAATAATGAGGTGAAAGGCTATGTATAAAATTCTGATTGCCGACGATCACCCGCTGTTTCGCGAAGCCATACACAACGTCATCAGCGATGGGTTTCCGGGCAGCGAGGTCATGGAGACCGCCGATCTCGACAGCGCCCTGCTGCTGACTCACGACCATGACGACCTCGACCTGATCCTGCTCGACCTGAACATGCCCGGCATGCACGGCCTCAACGGCCTGATCAACCTGCGCAACGAAGCCCCGACCATTCCGGTGGTGATCGTCTCGGCCGAACAAGACAAACAGATCGTGCTGCAAGCCATCACCTACGGCGCGGTGGGGTTCATCACCAAATCCTCGCCGCGTGTTCAGATGACCGAAGCCATCCAGCAGATTCTCAACGGCAACGTCTACCTGCCCCCGGACATCATCCGCACGCAAAAAAGCGGCCCCACCCGCCGGATGAACGATACCCCGAGCTTCCCGCCGGAACTGCTGCAGGCCCTGACCCGCAAACAGTTACTCGTACTGGAACGCATGACCAAGGGCGAGTCGAACAAACAAATCGCCTACACCCTGGAAATCGCCGAAACCACGGTCAAGGCCCACGTCTCGGCGATCCTGCGCAAACTCAACGTGCACAATCGGGTGCAGGCGATTTTGAGTGCCGGGGATATTGATTTCGGGTCATACCTGCGGCGTTAACCGCGTCGCGCCCTTCGCGAGCAGGCTCGCTCCCACAGTGGACCTGCGTCGTACACAATGCAGATCAATGTGGGAGCGAGCCTGCTCGCGAAGGGGCCAGCACAAGCACCAGAGCATTCAAGGCCTGCCGAGCAAATGACTCATCGCCGTCTTGAGCTTCATCGGCCGTACCGGTTTGTGCATCAAGGTGTGGCCCAGTTCGCGGATTTGCTGCTTGAGTTCGTTGCTGTAGTTGGCGGTGATCATCATCGCCGGAATGGCCGTGCCACGGCGGGCGTTGATCCTGGCCACGGCATCGACACCGTTCTGATCGTTATCCAGGTGATAGTCAGCAATGAGCAAATCGGCTTCTTCATGGTAGTTGTCCACCTGCCGCGCCAGGTCCTCCTCCGACAACGCCGTCACCACCCGACACCCCCAACCTTCAAGCAATGTGCGCATACCCGCACAAATCGCCGCGTCGTTGTCCAGCACCCACACGCGGGCCCCGCGCAGACGCTCCAGCATCGGTTCGCTCATCAACAGGCTCGGCATTGCCTTGGGCGCCGTGGCGCTCAACGGCACTTCGACGGAGAACATCGAGCCCTTGCCCGGCCACGAACGCACGTGAATCCGGTGGCCGAGGATCCCGGCAATTTTCTCGACAATCGCCAGCCCCAGGCCCAAGCCACGGTCCTGGTCCGGCCGCTGCACGTCGCCGCGCTTGAACTCCTGGAAAATCTCTTTCAGACGGTCTTGCGCAATGCCCATGCCGCTGTCCCAAATCTCGATCGATAGCCGCTGGTGATGACGCCTGCACCCCAGCACCACCCGACCGCTGTAGGTGTAACGAATGGCATTGCTCAGCAGGTTGCGAAGAATCCGCGCCAGCAATTGAATATCGCTGCGCACCAGTGCTGAGCAGGGGATGAAATGCAATTCCAGGCCTTCACTGCAGGCCACCTGGGTGTACTCGGCCGCGAGGTTGTCCAGCAGTTCACTCAGGGCGAACGGCGCAATATCGGCCTTGATCACCCCTGCATCCAGCTTGGAAATGTCCACCAGCGTGCCCAGCAGGTTTTCCACATCCTCCAGGGAATTGCTGACATTGCGCACTAAAACCGCGTTGGCCAGCGGCTCCCGACGTTCCAGCAAAGCGCTGGTAAACAGTCGCGCGGCATTCAGCGGTTGCAGCAGGTCATGACTGACGGCCGCGAGAAACTTGGTCTTCGACAGATTGGCCTGCTCGGCCTCTTGTTTGGCTTCGCGCAAGCGCGACTCCACGCGCCGACGCTCGTCGATTTCACGCAGTAACTGGTCATTGAGGGTGGTCAGTTCGGTCGTGCGTTCGCGCACCCGCAGCTCTAGGTTCTGATAGGCCTGATGCAGCGCCTCGGCCGTGCGTCGGCGCTCGGTGATGTCGCGGATCAACACGAAAATCCCCACCACTTCCCCGGTGGCCAGGCGATTGGGTACGTAGGAGCGCAGCATGTAACGCTCCTGATTGTTGATGTTTATTTCAGCGAATTCGAATGTCACGCTCTCCCCCGCCAGGGCCCGGGCCACGTAGGCTTCCAGGCGCTGGCAATGCTCTTCGCTGTGCACTTGCCGCAGGCTCTGCCCAAGCATCACGCCGCGGGGCCAGCAATACCATTCTTCGTAGACCTTATTAGTGAATTCGTAGACCAGATCGGCATTTAGGTAGGCGATCAACGCCGGCACATGGTCAGTAATCAGGCGAATCCAGCGCTCGCTTTCGATGAGCGCTTCGGCGTGCTGATAGCGTTCGGTGATGTCGGTGAAGGTGTTGACAAAGCCGCCGGTGGGCAACGGATGCGTGCGAATTTCCAGCACCCGCCCATCGTAGAGACGTTGTTCGCATTCCTGCACGTGCCGCCCGTTTGAATCGCGACTGGCCGGGGTCAGCAGGTCCAATTCGCTGTCGGCGATCACTTCGGCGAACGGGCGGTGGGCTGCCACCGGCGCCAGGCCGCTGAGCTCCAGAAAACGCCGGTTCCACAACTCCAGAATCCCCTCGGCATTGACCATCGCCACACCTTGGGACAGGTTGTCGACCGCCCGTTGCAACAAGTGGGATTTCTGCGCCACCGCTTGCTCACGTCGCACGGCTTCACTGAGCTTGACGTCGGTAATGTCGGTAAACAGGATGACCCGCCCGCCTTCCTGGGTGGGCCGCTCGCTGGCTTGCAGCCAGCGCCCGTCCTGCAGGCGATAAAGCAGATTGTCATCGGTATGCCCCCGAGGCTCCTCGGTGAACAGTCCAGTGCTCGTCATCAACTGCTTAACCTCGCCCAGGCGCATACCGGCGTTGATCCGCACCCGGCTGATGCCCCAGAACGCCCTGAAACGGCTGTTGAACAGCACGATCCGTTGCTCGGCATCGAACAGCACAAAGGCGTCGGAAATGCTCTCGATGGCATCGATCAAATGTTGGTGGGCGGTTTCGGCCCGCAGCCGCGCTTCGCTGAGCAGATGATTACCGGCCCTGAGTTCGGCCATGGCCTGGTTCAAGGCGTCGGTGCGCTCACGCACCTGCTCGGCCAACACCACGGAATGCTGGAACGCCGCGTACGGGTCGTTACCCCGCGTGATGCCTGACTCGATCCGTTCGATCAGCGCGTCATTGATGCGTTGCAGTTTGTGGTTTTCGTGGCGCAGGCTGGCGATCTGCGCCTCAAGCTCAACGGTGTCCAAGGGAGCGGCCTCGGGCAATGGCAACCCCGGTGAAGGTCTGGTTGATGTGCATGCCATTGAACTGTTCTCCGTAGGTGTTGAAGCCCATCACCCGCTGGTCGCGCAAAAACGCCCCGATCTGCTCCAGACGGCCGTCGTCTTCCAATTCCAGGCGCCTGAGAAAACAGTCGCAGCCAAGGGTCAATAACAGATCGCCGAGGCGTTCCTGCAACCCCTCGAACAACGCTTGCAGGTTCGGCAGCATCGGGCCCGGGCTCATGACCGTGAGCACAATGCCGTTCTCCACCGCACAGTAGAAACTCAGGCTGAGGTCCGGATGAACCTGCTGGATCGCCCGCACGTAATACTGATCGTTGATCCGCACCGCCAGCGGGTGCGCGGCGAAGACTCGATGGTCGAGTTCCGCCACCGGTACGCCGATGTGGCGGGCGTACTCCTCGGCGGCGGGCTCGGCATTGAGTTCAAAGACCCGGCGCGAAGCACTGTCGGCACCGGTGACCACCAGTTTTTCCGCCCGTGGCAGGATGTGGTGGGTGGTGAACACCTCGAAGTCGAGCCAGGTATTGACCAGGACCACCACCGCTGCGCCGCTGTGGAACTTGCCACCGAAGTACACGTGGGTGTGGGTCAGGTAGTTATCGTCACCGGCCGAACCGCCGAAATGAGGAATGTCGCCCAATGCCGCGCTCAAGGCGGCGAGGACCATTTCTTCACGGCTGGACAAACCATCGAGCAGGGTCAGGGCAAAGCTGTTGCCCTTGATCGGCGCCAGGGTATTGCTACGACAGCCACTGACCAGTCGCTCGACCATGTGCTGGGCGTCGATCAGGCTGAAGCGTTCCATTTCGTCGATCAGCTCGGCGTCGATGGAAAAATGCCGATGGTCGAAACCCACCGCCGTCACGCAGTTGCGGCCGTAACCCAGCGGGGTGATTTCTCCGGCACTGGTGCAACCCACCAGGCGAATGCCACCGAAGCTTTCCTGCAAGGCCTGCCCCAGTGCCTGCAAGTCGTACTCGGCGGAGCAAAAGAACAGCACAAACCCCAGGTGCGGGTGCAACAACTGTCGCGCCAGTTCCTGGGCCACCTGCTGGGCCTCGGTGGCCTGGGACATTGCACTGACGACGCCTTCGCTCTGGACCTGTTGCATTGTGGCCTCCCGCGGGTGCGCCTGTATGGAGCACGAGTGTACGAAGCCGGTGGGCTGGGACGTATGCTACTTGGGTAGCGGATAGCTGCTTCGATGGGAGGAGAGAAGTGTCGGGATTCAGATAGCGAGGGTAAGCCCCCCCTACGCGACCGTTCTGAACAACATGTAGGCGGCGACCACGATGCAAATGGCGGCAAAGCCTGTTTGCAGGGCCCGGGGGGGTACGCGCGCGCACAGCTTTCGGCCAATGATCATGCCGACAATGCTCGCGGCGATGAAGGTGTAACCGAGGCTGTCGATACGCACCCCGGCTTGATACGCGCCGACCACGCCGATCGCGGAAATCAGGCTGATCACCATCAGGGACGTGGCGACGATCCCGCGCATTTGCACATCGGTCAGCTGCTTGAACGCCGGTACGATCAGGAAACCACCGCCCACTCCGAGCAAACCGGACACCACCCCGGTCACCGCGCCCAGTGCGGCGAGCGTCGCGGTGCATTTGGCGGTCCAGGAAAACCGCCCGGTCTGTTGATCGAGCATGCAGTTTTTCTGCCCCCAGTTGGCGTGGCCGTGGTCGCTCGGTCCTTCATCGTGTCGCTCACGGCGCAGCATTCGCGAGGCGACCAGAACCATCAGCAGGCTGAACAGGATCATCAACAACTTTTCCGGTAGCTGATGGGCGAAGAAAATGCCCAACGGCGAAAAAACCGCCCCCAGTAGCGCAATCAACAATGCCGCGCGATAGCGCACCAGTCCGTGGCGCAACCCGTCGATGGCCCCGATAGCCGCCGCACTGCCCACCGCGAACAGCGCGACGGGCGCCGCCTGGGTCATCGTCCAACCCAACCCCAGCACCAGGGCCGGTACCGCCAGAATGCCGCCACCGGCCCCGGTCAACCCGAGCACCAACCCCATCACCACGCCAAAGAAACTCGCCAGCAACATAGAACACTCGTGATCTGTGACAAAAAAGCCGGGAGCGCCCGGTATCGATGACTGACAGGATAGAGCCCGCGCCGCTTTTTTCCTTCATGGAATTGATCGGGGGCTGGTCAGCAAGGGGAAAATGAATCTAACCTCAAGGCCTGTCCTATAAGAAACGGCCACCATGCCTGCCTTGATTGAAGCTTTTCTTGACCCTGCCTCGTCGACCTACAGCTACGTGATCCATGAGCACGATGGCGGGCACTGCGCAATCGTCGACCCGGTGCTCGACTACGACCCGGCCGCCGGACGCACCGCGACTGTGCAGGCCGACAAGATCATCGCCTTCGTCCGCGAACATCGATTGCAGGTGCAATGGCTGCTGGAAACCCATGCCCATGCCGATCATTTATCCGCCGCGTCTTACCTGCGCCGGGAGCTGGGCGGGAAGATCGCCATCGGCCAGTCGATCAGCAAGGTTCAGGGCGTATTCAAGACCCTGTTCAATCTGGAACCGGAGTTTTGTGTCGATGGTTCGCAGTTCGATCATCTGTTCGCCCCGGACGAGTCGTTCATGATCGGCAACCTTAAGGCCACGGCGCTGCATGTGCCCGGCCACACCCCGGCGGACATGGCTTACTTGATCGACGGCGATGTGATTCTGGTGGGCGATACATTGTTTATGCCGGACGTGGGCACCGCGCGCTGCGACTTTCCCGGCGGCAACGCCAATCAGCTGTTCACGTCGATCCACAGACTGTTGGCGTTCCCCGCCAGCGTGAGTTTGTACGTCTGCCATGATTATCCGCCCCAGGGCCGCGAATCCCGTTGCATGACCACGGTTGGCGAGCAGCGCAAAAGCAATATTCACGTCCACGACGGCATCGACGAAGCGGCTTTCGTCGCGATGCGCACCCAGCGCGATGCAGGGCTCGGCATGCCGACGCTGCTGCTACCGGCGATCCAGGTGAATGTGCGGGCGGGGAATTTGCCACCGGCCGAAGACAATGGCGTGACGTACCTGAAAATCCCGATAAACAAACTCTGACGCTGTAGCAGCTGTCGAGCACCGCGAGGCTGCGTCGGCGGTCTGCCTGAAGGAACCCGCTTGCGACGGCTGCGCCGCCGAACGCTGCCTCGCGGTGCTCGACAGCTGCTACGCAGGTTGGGTTTAGCCGGCCAGGGTCAGGCCGTTGGCCGAAACAATCGCGTGACATACCCGAAAAATCCCCCTGAACAAACTCCGACGCTGTAGCAGCTGCCGAGCACCGCGAGGCTGCGTCGGCGGTCTGCCAGAAGGAACCCGCTTGCGACGGCTGCGCCGCCGAACGCTGCCTCGCGGTGCTCGACAGCTGCTACGCAGTTTGGGTCTAGCTGACCAGGGTCAGGCCGTTGGCCGAAACAATCGCGTGACATACCCGAAAAATCCCCCTGAACAAACTCTGACGCTGTAGCAGCTGTCGAGCACCGCGAGGCTGCGTCGGCGGTCTGTCAGAAGGAACCCGCTTGCGACGGCTGCGCCGCCGAACGCTGCCTCGCGGTGCTCGGCAGCTGCTACGCAGGTTGGGTCTAGCCGGCCAGGGTCAGGCCGTTGGCCGGCAACGGCAGTGCCGTCTTATAGCGCACCTGCTTGAGCGCGAAGCTTGAACGGATGTTGGCCACGCCGGGGACTTTGGTGAGGAAATCCATCATGAATCGCTCCAGCGACTGGATGGTTGGCACCAGCACGCGGATCAAATAGTCCGGGTCACCAGCCATCAGGTAGCACTCCATCACTTCCGGGCGATCCGAGATCGCCTCTTCGAACTGCGCCAGCGCCTCTTCCACCTGCTTCTCCAGGCTGACATGGATGAACACGTTGACGTGCAGCCCAAGCAGGTCGGCATCCAACAAGGTCACTTGCTCACGAATCAGGCCCAATTCTTCCATCGCCTTGACCCGATTGAAGCACGGCGTCGGCGACAGGTTGACCGAGCGTGCGAGGTCGGCGTTGGTAATGCGGGCATTCTCCTGAAGGCTGTTCAAAATGCCGATATCGGTACGGTCCAGTTTACGCATGAGACAAAAACACCTGTTTTTTATGTTTGTGCAGATTTTTTATCCTCAAATGGTCTCCAACGCAACGAAACAGAGATAAATATTCTTCTTGGCCGGGCCTATGATTGTTGTAGGACAAGATTCCTTTTATCGAAGGAACTCTGTCAGCTCACTACAAGAAATTCACAAGATCGAGCGTAGAAGCCATGAACCAAGCGTACGAACCGCTGCACCTGCACGTTCCCGAACCATCGGGCCGCCCTGGCTGCAAAACCGACTTCTCCTACCTGCGTCTGACCGATGCCGGTACGGTGCGCAAACCCGCCATCGACGTTGAACCTGCCGACACTGCTGATCTGGCCAAGGGCCTGATTCGCGTGCTCGACGACCAGGGCAACGCCCTCGGTCCCTGGGGTGAAGGCGTTCCGGTAGAGATCCTGCGTAAAGGCATGCGCGCCATGCTCAAGACGCGGATCTTCGACAACCGCATGGTGGTCGCCCAGCGTCAGAAAAAAATGTCGTTCTACATGCAGAGCCTTGGCGAAGAAGCCATCGGCAGTGCCCAGGCCCTGGCCTTGAACATCGACGACATGTGCTTCCCCACCTACCGCCAGCAAAGCATCCTGATGGCGCGGGAAGTACCGCTGGTGGATCTGATCTGCCAACTGCTGTCCAACGAGCGCGATCCGCTCAAGGGCCGTCAGTTGCCGATCATGTACTCGGTCAAAGAATCCGGCTTCTTTACCATTTCCGGCAACCTCGCCACCCAATTCGTCCAAGGTGTGGGCTGGGGCATGGCGTCGGCAATCAAGGGCGACACCAAAATCGCCTCGGCCTGGATCGGCGACGGTGCCACTGCCGAATCCGACTTCCACACTGCCCTCACCTTCGCCCACGTTTACCGGGCGCCGGTGATCCTCAACGTGGTCAACAACCAGTGGGCGATCTCCACGTTCCAGGCGATTGCCGGTGGTGAAGCCACCACGTTCGCCGGTCGTGGCGTTGGCTGCGGGATTGCCTCCCTTCGGGTCGATGGCAACGATTTCGTCGCGGTCTACGCTGCCTCTGCCTGGGCCGCCGAACGAGCGCGCCGCAACCTCGGCCCGACCATGATCGAATGGGTCACCTACCGCGCCGGCCCGCACTCCACGTCCGATGATCCGTCCAAATACCGTCCTGCCGACGACTGGAGCCACTTCCCGCTGGGCGACCCGATTGCCCGCCTGAAGCAGCACCTGGTGAAAATCGGCCACTGGTCCGAAGAGGAACATGTCGCCGTCAGCGCCGAACTGGAAGCCGAAGTCATCGCGGCGCAGAAAGAGGCCGAACAGTACGGCACCCTCGCCGGTGGCCAGATTCCAAGCGCCGCGACCATGTTCGAAGACGTCTATAAAGAGATGCCGGAGCACTTGAAGCGCCAGCGTCAAGAGTTGGGGATCTGACATGAACGACCACAACAACAATATCCAGTTGGACACCGCCATGACCACAACCACCATGACCATGATCCAGGCCCTGCGCTCGGCCATGGACGTGATGCTCGAACGTGACGACAACGTGGTGGTCTTCGGCCAGGACGTCGGCTACTTCGGCGGCGTGTTCCGTTGCACCGAAGGCCTGCAAACCAAATACGGCACCTCCCGGGTGTTCGACGCGCCGATCTCCGAAAGCGGTATCGTCGGCGTCGCCGTCGGCATGGGCGCCTACGGGTTGCGTCCGGTGGCTGAAATCCAGTTCGCCGACTATGTCTACCCGGCGTCGGACCAGATCATTTCCGAAGCGGCACGCCTGCGCTATCGCTCGGCCGGCGAGTTCACCGCGCCGATGACCTTGCGCATGCCGTGCGGCGGTGGCATCTACGGTGGCCAGACGCACAGCCAGAGTATCGAGGCGATGTTTACCCAGGTCTGCGGCCTGCGTACTGTCATGCCGTCCAACCCCTACGACGCCAAAGGCCTGCTGATCGCCTCCATCGAAAACGATGACCCGGTGATCTTTCTTGAGCCAAAACGCCTGTACAACGGCCCGTTCGACGGTCACCACGACCGCCCGGTGACACCGTGGTCGAAACACCCGGCCGCACAAGTGCCGGACGGTTACTACACCGTGCCGCTGGATGTCGCCGCCATTACTCGTCCGGGCAAGGACGTCACCATCCTGACCTACGGCACCACAGTGTATGTGTCGCAAGTAGCCGCCGAGGAAACCGGCATCGACGCGGAAGTCATTGACTTGCGCAGCCTGTGGCCGCTGGATCTGGACACCATCGTCAAGTCGGTGAAGAAAACCGGCCGTTGTGTAGTCGTCCACGAAGCAACCCGCACCTGCGGTTTCGGCGCCGAATTGGTCGCCCTGGTGCAAGAACACTGCTTCCACTACCTGGAAGCGCCTATCGAGCGCGTTACCGGTTGGGACACCCCCTACCCGCACGCACAAGAGTGGGCGTATTTCCCTGGTCCGTCCCGTGTGGGCGCGGCTTTGCATCGGGTTATGGAGGTCTGAATGGGCACGCACGTTATTAAAATGCCGGACATCGGTGAAGGCATTGCAGAAGTTGAATTGTCGGTGTGGCACGTCAAAGTCGGTGACATGGTCGTCGAGGATCAGGTGCTGGCCGATGTCATGACCGACAAGGCGATGGTCGACATCCCTTCGCCCGTGCATGGCAAAGTGATTGCGCTGGGCGGTGTGCCGGGCGAAGTGATGGCGGTCGGCAGCATCCTCATCAGCATTGAAGTTGAAGGCGCGGGCAACGTTAAAGAGTCGGCCCAGCCGGCGGTTGCCGCTGCCGTGAAAGAAGCACCGATTGCGGCACCGAAAGTTGAAGCCGCGGTGCAAAGCAAACCGCTGGCGGCCCCACGTCCGGCTGCCGCTTGCCAAGGCCCGATGGTCTCTCGCCAAGCCGATGAACGTCCGCTGGCCTCACCGGCGGTGCGCAAACATGCGCTGGACCTCGGTATCCAGTTGCGTCTGGTGCGCGGCACCGGCCCTGCCGGTCGTGTCCTGCACGAAGACCTCGACGCCTATCTGGCGCAGGGTCAGCAGCCGCAATCGAGCGCTGCCGCCGCTTACGCCCAGCGTAACGATGAAGAGCAAATCCCGGTCATCGGCATGCGTCGCAAGATTGCCCAGCGCATGCAGGACGCCACCCAGCGCGCCGCCCACTTCAGTTATGTCGAGGAAATCGACGTCACTGCCGTCGAAGAATTGCGCGCGCATCTCAACGAAAAACACGGCGCAACCCGCGGCAAGCTGACCTTGCTGCCGTTCCTGGTCCGCGCCCTGGTCGTCGCCCTGCGCGACTTCCCGCAGATCAACGCCCGCTACGACGACGAAGCCCAGGTCATCACCCGCCTCGGCGCAGTGCACGTGGGGATTGCTACGCAAGCTGACATTGGCTTGATGGTGCCGGTGGTGCGTCACGCCGAAGCCCGCAGCCTGTGGGACAGTGCGAGCGAAATCGCCCGTTTGGCCACGGCGGCCCGTACTGGCAAGGCCAGTCGCGATGAATTGTCTGGCTCAAGCATCACCCTGACCAGCCTCGGTGCCTTGGGCGGCATCGTCAGCACGCCCGTGCTGAACCTGCCGGAAGTGGCGATTGTCGGCGTCAACAAAATCGTCGAACGGCCGATGGTGGTCAAAGGCCAGATCGTGATTCGCAAGATGATGAACCTCTCCAGCTCCTTCGATCACCGTGTGGTCGATGGCATGGACGCGGCGCAATTCATCCAGGCCGTTCGCGGCTTGCTCGAACAACCCGCCACGCTGTTTGTGGAATAAGCATTTGTGGAGCAAGGCATGCAACAGACTTTGAACACCACGCTGCTGATCATCGGCGGCGGCCCTGGCGGTTATGTAACGGCCATTCGTGCCGGCCAGTTGGGCATTCCAACCATTCTGGTGGAAGGCCAATCGCTGGGCGGAACGTGCCTGAACATCGGCTGCATTCCGTCCAAGGCGCTGATCCACGTCGCTGAACAGTTTCACCAGACGCAACACCACAGCAAAAATTCGGCCCTGGGCATCAGCGTCTCGGCGCCTGTTTTGGACATCAACAAAAGCGTCGAGTGGAAGGACGGCATCGTTGATCGCCTGACCACCGGCGTTGCGGCGCTGCTGAAAAAGAACAAAGTCCAGGTGATTGAAGGCTGGGCCAAGGTCATCGACGGCAAAACCGTCGAAGTCGGCGACCTGCGGATCCAGTGCGAGCACCTGGTGCTGGCCACCGGTTCGAAAAGCGTGAACCTGCCGATGCTGCCGATTGGCGGGCCGATCATCTCCTCCACCGAAGCCCTGGCGCCGACGTCCGTGCCAAAACGGCTGATCGTGGTCGGTGGTGGTTACATCGGTCTGGAGCTGGGGATTGCCTACCGCAAGCTCGGCGCCGAGGTCAGCGTGGTCGAGGCTCAGGAGCGTATCCTGCCGGCCTACGATGCCGAATTGACCCAGCCCGTTCATGAAGAATTGAAAAAGCTCGGGGTAAAGCTTTACTTGAAGCATAGCGTTCAAGGCTTTGATTCTGCTGAAAATACCCTGCAAGTACTTGAGCCTGGCGGCGGCACCTTGAACCTGGAAACCGATCAGGTGCTGGTGGCTGTCGGTCGCAAACCGAATACCCAGGGTTTTAACCTTGAAGCATTGAACCTGGACATGAACGGTTCAGCGATCAAGATCGACAACCGCTGCCAGACCAGCATGCGCAACGTCTACGCCATCGGCGACCTGAGCGGCGAACCGATGCTTGCGCACCGGGCCATGGCTCAGGGCGAGATGGTGGCCGAACTGATCAGCGGTAAAGCCCGCGAGTTCAACCCGACCGCTATTGCTGCCGTGTGCTTTACCGACCCGGAACTGGTGGTGGTCGGCAAGACCCCGGACGAGGTCAAGGCCGCCGGTCTGGACTGTATCGTGTCCAGCTTCCCGTTTGCGGCCAATGGCCGGGCGATGACGCTGGAGTCGAAAAGTGGCTTCGTGCGGGTCGTCGCCCGTCGGGACAATCATCTGATTGTTGGCTGGCAAGCGGTCGGTGTCGGCGTTTCGGAGTTGTCGACGGCGTTCGGCCAGAGCCTGGAAATGGGCGCGCGGCTGGAAGACATCGCTGGCACCATCCATGCCCACCCGACGCTGGGTGAAGCGGTCCAGGAAGCGGCGTTGCGTGCCTTGGGGCATGCGTTGCACCTCTAAACCCGGACGCAAAATCCCGTAGCAGCTGACGAGCACCGCGAGGCAGCGTTCGGCGACGAAGTCGTCGCAAACCAGCCACTCAGTGCGCTCAGGCACACCGCGCCAGGCGGATTACGACGGCTACGCCGCCGGACGCTGCCTCGCGGTGCTCGACAGCTGCTACATCAGGTTGCATCGATAGTCGTAGAGATCGAATTGCAGGCTGCGAAATACCCGCAGAATGAAGTATTGTTGTCCCCATCCAGAAAAACGTCAGAAGCCTTGAACCGTTTCGGCGGTTGTTAAGCGATAGAGGGTGTCATGGGTAACGAAAGCATCAATTGGGACAAGTTGGGTTTTGACTACATCAAGACAGACAAGCGCTATCTGTCGCACTGGCGTAATGGCGAGTGGGACAAAGGCACCCTGACCGAAGACAATGTGCTGCACATCAGCGAAGGCTCGACTGCCCTTCACTATGGCCAGCAATGCTTCGAAGGCATGAAGGCCTATCGTTGCAAGGATGGCTCGATCAACCTGTTCCGTCCGGATCAGAACGCCCTGCGCATGCAGCGCAGCTGTGCACGCCTGCTGATGCCGTTCGTGGAAACCGAACAGTTCATCGAAGCCTGCAAGGAAGTGGTCCGCGCCAACGAGCGTTTCATCCCGCCTTATGGCACCGGCGGCGCGCTGTACCTGCGTCCGTTCGTGATCGGCGTGGGTGACAACATCGGCGTGCGTACCGCTCCCGAGTTCATCTTCTCGATCTTCTGCATTCCGGTCGGCGCTTACTTCAAGGGTGGCCTGACCCCGCACAACTTCCTGATCTCCAGCTACGATCGCGCAGCCCCACAAGGCACTGGCGCGGCCAAGGTCGGTGGCAACTACGCGGCCAGCCTGATGCCAGGTTCCCAGGCCAAGAAGGCGCATTTCGCCGACTGCATCTACCTGGACCCGATGACCCACACCAAAATCGAAGAAGTCGGTTCGGCCAACTTCTTCGGGATCACTCACGACAACAAGTTCGTCACACCGAACTCGCCGTCGGTACTGCCGGGCATCACCCGTCTGTCGTTGATCGAGCTGGCAAAAACGCGTCTGGGCCTGGAAGTGGTTGAAGGTGACGTGTTCATCGACAAGCTGTCCGACTTCAAGGAAGCCGGTGCTTGCGGTACCGCTGCCGTGATTACCCCGATCGGCGGCATCAGCTACAACGACCACCTGCATGTGTTCCACAGCGAAACCGAAGTCGGCCCGGTCACCCAGAAGCTCTACAAAGAGCTGACTGGCGTACAAACCGGCGACATCGAAGCGCCAGCGGGTTGGATCGTCAAGGTCTGATCCAGCCCCTGTAGCACTAAAAAAAACCACCCCTCGCGAAAGCGTCGGGTGGTTTTTTTATTGGCCAGTCGTTTCTCGGCGCAGGTCATCGGCAGGCGCTGGCGAAGGCCCGGCCCACCGATCTTTTGATCTTCAAATTACCCTGCAATCAACTGCTCCACCTGCCCGGCATCCTCTTGAATCCGGGCAAACAACCACTCCACAAACACCCGTGTTGGCGCCGTCACATCCGGCGCAACACCGTAGTAATAACGTGGCAACGGCATTCTCATCTCGGGCAGCGGGCAGATCAGGCGCCCACTCAACAGATGGGTGCCCAATAAGGAGGTCGGGCACAAGGCGATGCCCTGCCCCTCCACAGCGGCCTGAAGCACCAGGTGCATATGATCAAACTGCCGGGTTCTCTGAGTGGCTGACTGGCTTTGACCAAAGTGCATGGCCCAATTGTGCCAGTCCTCGCGACGCGCCTTGGCGGTCAGTAACGTGTGCCGGGTCAGGGCAGTGAGGTCTTCAAGGGCCAGGCGCCCAATCAGCGATGGCGCCGCGACCAGCAACAGTTCGTCGTCGAACAGTGCCCGTGCCTCAATCGCCGGCGCCCAATCATCACGACCACGGCGAATAACGACGTCAAACCCGTCGCGCGCATGATCGGGTGCCTGGGTTTGGGTGATCACCTGCGGTTTGATGCCCGGGTGCTGCGCCATGAAATCCTCCAGCCTGGGCGTCAGCCAAAGCATGGCAAAGGACGGCCGAACATTGATTTTCACGATCGGCAGCGAGGCCTGCTGCTTGAGCGCTGCGGCGGCGTTGGCGATCTGCGACAGCCCGGCGCTGACCTGCTCATAAAAGCGCTGGCCGGCGGTCGTCAACAGCGATTGACGGACACGCCGCTCGAACAACTGCACGCCCAGGTGCTCCTCAAGCAATTTGATGTGCCGGCTGACGGCACTATGGCTGACATGCAGCTCTTCGGCCGCCAGGCTGAAACTTTGATGACGAGCGGCAACGGCGAAGGCGCGAACAGCATTAAGCGGAGGTAGTTGATTGATCATGCGTCTAATTTAGTCACATATGCGCCGCAATTAAAGCGTTTGTCACGCCCCCGTCGTCACGCCAATCTGCCAGCACGCAGCCAGCGTCATCTGACGGAGCAAGACATGAACAGCTACGGACTCTTTCTACTGTTTGCCACCCTGACCATTCTGAGTCCAGGGCCTGGCGTGGTCCTGACCTTGTCCAATGCGGTGCGCCACGGCTGGACGGGGGCGATACCGGGAATTCTGGGCATCGCGTCGGGCGCGTTTGTCGTCGCAACCATCAGTGCCACCAGCGTGGGCTTGATCCTCAGCACCTCCGCGCACGCCTTCACTCTGTTGAAGTATGCAGGGGCGGCTTACTTGCTGTACCTGGGTTACAAGAGCTGGCGCTCCGATCGTTTTAACAGACTGCTTGAAACGCGCCCCTCCAGCCCTGGCTACCGCTATTTGGAGGCGGCTTCGATTCAGTTTCTGAACCCAAAGGCGGTATTTTTCTTTTTGGCGGTGTTCCCGCAATTTATCGACACCTCGGCGCAGTTCTCCGCCCAGTTTTTCAAACTGGTCGCCTCCTACGCTGTCCTGGTGATTTTGGTGCATGGCAGCTATGCCTTGCTCGCCAATGCCGCCAAGGGCTGGCTCTCCAGCCCTCGGGGTTCCTGGCTGGCCGCGAAAGTCTCGGGGGTGACCTTCGCCGGTTTTGGCGTGTTGATGGCTTCGGCCAGTCGCTAAGGTATAAGGCAGGCACGGGCAGGCGAACCCGTGGCGTGTCTGTCGCCGCTAGGCGATAAACGGGCGCATTGCGCTTTTCAGCGACTGCCCCTGAACATGCATCAGCCGTTGCGATGCTCGACCGTCAGGTGAGACAACTCATGAACCGGCACCAGGCGCTCACGAACCATGTCGGCACTGACGCCAGCAACGGCCACGACGCTGACAATGGCTGCCCGCGCCTGAGGCCCGACTTGCCAGACGTGAAGGTCGCTGATGCGCACATCATCCGATGATTCCAGCAGTTCGCGAATTTGCGCGACAACCTGCTCATCGGTGGCATCGAGCAGCACTGAAGCACTGCTGCGCATCAGGCCATAGGCCCAGTTCGCGATGACTATGGCGCCGACGATACCCATCACCGAATCAAGCCAGACCCAACCCAGGAAGCGTCCGGCCAGCAACGCGGCGATGGCCAGGACCGAGGTCAAGGCGTCAGCGAGCACATGGACGTAAGCCGAGCGCAGATTGTTGTCGTGATGATGCTCGTGATCATGACTGTGCCCGTGATCATGGTCGTGATGGTCGTGATGACTATGCCCATGATGACCGCCCAGCAACAGCGCACTGACGATGTTCACCGCAAGCCCGACCACCGCAATCAACGTCGCCTCTGTAAACGCCACGGTAGTCGGCTGAAACAAACGAAAAATGGACTCAGCGGCGATGCCGAGCGACACCAGGCCCAGCACCATGGCCGAGGCAAAACCGGCCAGATCACCGACCTTGCCGGTGCCGAAACTGTAACGGGTATTGTTGGCATGGCGTCGGGCAAAACCGTACGCCGCCGCGGCGATTCCCAAGGCTACGGCATGTGTCGCCATGTGGAATCCATCGGCCAGCAGTGCCATGGAGCCAGTGATGTAGCCGGCAGCAATCTCGCCAATCATCATGACGAAGGTCAGTGCCACCACCCATAACGTTCGGCGGGCATTTTCATCGTGGTTGGCGCCGAGAAACATGTGATCGTGGGAAAAATGCGAAGCCTGTGGCGTCAGTGTCATGTGCGTGGGTCTCTATTTCGAATAACGACGGATGGCTTGCAGTAAATCTTCCAGACCTTCAGCGCGCTCTTCATCGCTCAGGCCGGGATGCGCCACGTGTTCACGGGCGTGGGCTTCGATGAATTGATCCAGCAAGCCGTTGACTGCACCGCGAACGGCCGCGACCAGATGCAGGGTCTTCGCGCAATCGGCGTTGGACTCAAGCGCCCGCTCAACGGCCTGGACCTGCCCTGAAATGCGCCGGACGCGGTTGAGCAAGTCATCTTTGTGTTCGTGGATGTGCGACATACCTATACCCCCTACCCCTATTTTCCGCGCATAGTCACCGATCCTGACGGAACTGGCAAGCGGCCAATCCAACGAATTAGATACATCAGGTAATAGGAGTAATAACCCACAATGCATTTATCCCGAGCGGCTTTCTCCCTACAGTCACTCGGATAACCGTGACCAACGAGGCTCCATTGATGCAAACCCTACTGGACAAGTCGCTGAGTTCTTTTGCACGGACAGACCTCCTGCAAGGCCCCACGCCCATCCAGCGGGCCGAACGCCTTGAACAGTTGCTGGGCTTGAAGTCGCAGGGAATTGGTCTGTTTCTCAAGCGCGACGATCACATGTTGATTGGCGGTGGCGGTAACAAACTGCGCAAACTCGAATTCCATATCGGTGCAGCGCTGGCGGCCGGCGTCGACACGGTCATTACCATCGGCGGCCTTCAGTCCAACCATGCGCGCCTGACCGCCGCCGTTTGCGCTCGCTTGGGCATCGCGTGCGAATTGATCCTGACCCGGTCGGTGCCTAAAACCGACGTGGATTACGAACTCAATGGCAACGTCCTGCTCGACCAGTTGTTCGGCGCAGAAATGAGCGTGTTTCCCGCTGGCACCGACTCACTCGCCAAAGCCGAACTACGCGCAGCGCAACTGCGGGACGCGGGGCGCACGGTGATGGTGCTCCCCACCGGGGGCTCAACGCCGTTGGGCAGTCTCGGCTATGCGCGCTGTGCAGCCGAGATCGCGCAGCAGGAAACGCAACTGGGCGTCACCTTCAACCAGGTCGTGGTACCCAACGGCAGCGCCGGCACCCACGCCGGGCTCGCGGCCGGCTTCCAATTGCTGGATCGAGGCACGTCTATCGTCAAGTCTTACTCGGTTTTATCCGACCGGGACTCATCAGCCGCCAGGACCGTGCAATTGACCCAGAATACCCTGGCGTTGTTGGGCAGCAGCGCCATCGTGCAGGCTGACGAAATCACCCTTGACGGCAGTCAACTGGGTGACGGTTACGGCCTGCCGACGCCAGCCATGCAGGACGCGGTACGCCTGATGGCCCGCGCCGAAGGTGTGTTGATCGACCCGGTGTATTCCGGCAAAGCGTTCGCCGGGTTGTTGGCCGATCTCAGGCCCGGACGCTACCGCTCCGGGGACAACGTGCTATTTGTGATGACCGGCGGCACTCCGGGCCTGTATGCCTACCGGGAAACCTTTCAGGCCTGACCGTCAATCGTCACGGGTGAGCACTTCCAGCAATTCAATCTCGAAAATCAGGTTCGAATTCGGCGTGATCGCCCCCATCGAACGCTCGCCATAGCCCAGGTGCGCCGGCACCAGCAGTTTGCGCTTGCCGCCGACCTGCATGCCCATAATCCCCTGATCCCAGCCCTTGATGACCCTTCCAGTGCCAATCACGCACTGGAAAGGTTTGCCTCGACTGTAGGAAGAATCGAATTCGGTGCCGTCTTCAAGCCAGCCGCGGTATTGAGTGGTGATCAGCGCACCTTTGACCGCGGCTTTGCCTTCGCCCACTTCAAGATCGATTACCTGCAATTCCTCATTCATCACGTTCACTCTATTGTGCACCCACCCAACAGGGCGTAATGGGCGCCGTTTTCCCAGAAATACGCGCGATTGGCAACCCATTCGATCTGTTTCCGGCATTCACCGTGAACTAAGATATGCAACACCTACCCGACGGTTCAATACGCCATGATGGCAATCCCGGAATGAATATGGACTGGACCAGCGCGGTCATCGCCTTGGTGATGCTTGCCCTGATCGTCGCCTTGATCTGTCGCGAGCGCGCGCTGCAAAAACAGCTGGCCGAGCTTCGCGTGCTCGTTGCCAGCCTGACCGATGGGCAAAATATCCGCCAGGACGGTGACGCCGAACGCTTCAAACGTAGCCAATACTTCGCCCGCATCGGCACCTGGGACTGGGATGTCGACACCGACAAACTCTACTGGTCGGACGCGATTTACGGCATGTTCGGCTTCAAAATCGGTGAGGTGACGCCCTCATACGCCTTGTTTTGCGCCTGCGTGCACCCGGACGACCGTGCAACGGTTCGGGCCGGTGAACTGCGCTGCCTGGAAACCGGCGAAAACCATGACGAGGAATACCGGGTCGTCTGGCCCGATGGCACCATCCGCTGGCTTCGGGAGACCGGCAATGTGGTGAAGAACGATCACGACACGACCATCAAGATGATGGGGGTGGTGCGCGACATCACCGAGGAAAAAGCCTCTGCCAGTTACCTGCAACACCTGGCCCACTACGATCCGCTGACCGGCCTGCCCAATCGCCTGGTGCTGGAAGAGCGCCTGTGCGAAGCCCTGGAGCAGGCCCGAGTCAGCGCCACGCGTGTCGCGCTGGTGTTTGTCGATCTCAATGGCTTCAAGGCAATCAATGACCGCTACGGCCATGCGGCCGGCGACCGGGTGTTGATCACTACCGCCACCCGGTTGAAGAGGATCCTGCGTTCAACCGACACCGTCGCCCGGCTCGGTGGCGACGAATTTGTGGTCATCCTGCAAGGCCTGCCACAGGGCAACAGCCTGCAAGACGAAGCCCGCACCATTTGCCAGAAAATTTTCGTCGAACTCTCACCGCCAATCACCATCGGCAATGACCAACGGCACATCGGCACCAGCCTTGGGGTCGCGATGTTCCCGGACCATGCGCCGAGCATGGACCGGTTGATTCACATCGCGGACCTGGCGATGTATGAGGCCAAGCGCAGCGGGAATAATCAGTATCGGCTGGGAAGTGAAAGCCTGGTGCGCGCCTGCAGCGAATAACCTTTTTCGCTGCGCTGGTAGACGTCAGGGCGCGCGGTCGCCAACCCCCACTTGCGGACGTTGTTGACCCCGAACTCCGACTGCGCCCGGACGTAATCATTCATTACTGTTGCGATGATTCTGTGCCGGACTGTACGGGAGGCTTCATCCATCGTCGGCGTAGGCTGTGAAAAAACATCGGGAATTCGCCATGCACATCGCCATTCTGACGTTTGACGGCTTCAACGAACTGGATTCACTGATCGCCTACGGCATGCTCAGCCGGATTTCCCTGGTCGGCGACAAGGATTGGCGGGTGAGCATCGCTTCGCCGTCGTCTCGGGTCACCTCCATGAACGGTTTGACCATCGACGCGCACGTTGATCTGGCAGAGGCTTGTCAGGCGGACGCGGTGCTGGTGGGCAGTGGCATGAAGACCCGTGAAGTGGCCAATGATCCAGCGATCATGGATCAGCTGCGTTTCGATCCTTCCCGCCAGTTACTGGGCTCTCAGTGCTCCGGAACCTTCCTGCTGGCCAGGCTTGGACTTCTTGGCGAGGCACCGGCCTGCACCGACACCACCAGCAAACCCTGGGTGCAGGCGGCAGGCGTGAACATTGTTAATCAGGCGTTCTACGCCAACGGCAACATCGCCACCGCCGGCGGCTGTTTCTCCGCGCAGTATCTTTCAGCCTGGTTGCTGGCGCGGCTCAAGGGTGCAGAAACAGCGCGGGAAGTGCTGCACTACTTCGCTCCGGTCGGCGAGAAGGACGAGTATGTGGCCAGGGGGATGGCGCATATCGAGACGTACATCTGACAGTCTGGTTGCCAGTTCGAACGGATTCGCGAGCAGGCTCGCTCCCACAGGGGTTGCGGCCATACACAAATATCCGGCTTCTCCAAAATTAAC
>NZ_CATKPT010000038.1:0-28014 GCF_949768125.1 Pseudomonas sp. IT-P253
ATCTGCCGTCAAGCCCTGATTATGCTTTTCTATCAGGATGCCAAAATCACTGCTTATATATAGACGTTATCGCAATGAGTGCGCAGTATATTGCCCAGCACAGAGCAACACTCTCGCTTGCTACCACGGACGATGCCACGCCATGAATGACCAAACCCGCAGCCTATCCTCAACCCTGTTCTCGGTTGGCCTGCTATTGATAGCCATGTCATCGATCCAGTCTGGCGCCTCCCTGGCGAAAAGCATGTTCCCTATTATTGGCGCGCAAGGGACCACTACCCTGCGTCTCATTTTCGCTAGCGTGATCATGATGATGATACTGCGCCCTTGGCGGGCGAAGCTCACGGCGAAGTCCCTGCGCACCGTCGTTGTTTACGGAATGGCGCTGGGCGGCATGAACCTCCTCTTTTATATGTCCTTGCAGACAGTGCCATTGGGTATCGCGGTAGCGCTAGAGTTCACCGGGCCGTTGGCGGTAGCTATCTATGCCTCACGTCGCGTGATCGATTTCTTGTGGATCGCCCTCGCCGCCGTAGGCCTGCTCCTATTAATACCTATTGGAGCAACAGCGACGGGAATCGAATGGGTAGGTGCCGGTTATGCCTTGGGCGCCGGTGTTTGCTGGGCCCTGTACATTCTGTTCGGTCAAAAGGCCGGTGCCGACAATGGGGTACAGACCGCGGCACTGGGGGTAATGATCGCTGCCCTGTTCGTAGCCCCTATCGGCATCGTCCATGCTGGCGCAGCATTGCTGACACCTTCGCTGATTCCGGTGGCCATTGGTGTCGCCCTTCTCTCCACTGCTGTGCCCTATACGCTGGAGATGGTCGCGCTCACTCGAATGCCGGCCCGAACCTTCGGCACGCTAATGAGTATTGAACCTGCGATCGGTGCATTGTCAGGCCTGCTGTTCCTCCACGAGCACCTCGCACTGTCACAGTGGTTGGCCATCGCGTGCATCATTCTGGCTTCCGTTGGTGCGACCATGACCATGGGGAGTGCCGCGAAGCCTGCGGTCGCAACCGATTGATACAGGATTTGACGAGGGTCTGGTATTTAACGCTCAATTAGGCCATGTTTAGGCCGCAACCCAGTGTCAGACAGGAAATTTTCAGGAGAGGGATCTCAGAACGCGTCAAGCAAAAGCAAAAACAGCCAAACCTGGGCGCTAGATCCGGGGACGCTAATAAGGACAGCAATGAAACGAATTTTGGTACTGATCGCTGTATTGGCAGTTGCGGGCTGCGCGGCGACATCAGATACGCATACGAAGCGCGGCAAGAAAGGACTTCATATCAACTGTTCCGGGCTGTCGTCATCCTGGGACAAGTGCTACACCAGCGCAGCCGACTCATGCACCCCCAAGGGATATAAAGTTATCGCCAAGTCAGGAGATGCTGTGGAGGAACCAGGCGATTATCCGTTTGGCCTCAACCCTGCCGGCTACACCAGCCGCAGCATGATCGTCATCTGTAAATAGGTTGATGCCGCCCTGTCAGGTTCGTGGACTTGAGATCTGGCGGCCAATCTCATCGTAACTGGACTTCAGCACCCTGCGCTGAATGTCCGGAGTGGCCAGCATTCTCGCTACCACCAATGCACCGATGCATTGCGACAAAATCGCCCAAGCCAGGCTATCACTCTCCAAAACCCGCGCCCAACTCTCCTGAAGTCGACAAATCCAGCTTTCCGCCTGCTGACGAACCATCACATCGGAGCGAGCAATTTCGGCACCTAATGTCGGTAAGGCGCAACCGGATTCCGGGTGCTCGACATGAGCCATGGTCAGGTAGTGCTTAAGGCAGCGCTCGAGTTTGTTGCGGTCTTCGTCGGCCCCCAATCGAGCCAGGCTTTGGCCCAGTTCACGCTCGACAATTGAAGCGAACAACTCATCCTTCGACGAAAAGTGACTGTAGAAAGCCCCTCCGCTCAAACCGATAGCCTTCATCAAACCGTCGACACCTACCGTCGAAAATCCGCACTTCTTGGCCGATACCGCACTGCTTTCCAGCAACTTCTCTTTGGTTTCCAGCTTGTGATTGGCTGAGTATCGCATTGCCTTGCCCTCTGGATTGTTCGCCTTGACGCTTGCCGAATCGTAGCATAACGTTCGTTCAGTTAACGATCGTTTAACAAAGGAATCTAACCATGAATAACAAGAAGGTCGTGTTGATTGTCGGCGCTGGGGATGCCACAGGCGGCTCCATTGCCAAGCGTTTTGCACAGGAAGGATTTGTCGCCTGTGTCACCCGGCGTAGCGCGGACAAACTCCAGCCACTGGTAGATGCCATCAAGGCTGACGGTGGCCAAGCCTACGGTTTTGCCTGCGATGCGCGAAAGGAAGAGGATGTGATTGCGCTGGTCGAGCAGATAGAAAGCGAAATCGGCCCCATCGAAGCGTTCGTCTTCAATATCGGCGCCAATGTGCCCTGCAGCATTCTCGAGGAAACCGCCCGCAAGTATTTCAAGATCTGGGAAATGGCCTGCTTCTCAGGGTTTCTCAATGCCCGTGAAGTAGCCAAGCGCATGGCCAAGCGCCAACGAGGCACGATCCTGTTCACCGGTGCCACCGCGGGCATGCGGGGTGCCGCGGGTTTCGCGGCATTCGCCGGAGCCAAGCATGGCATTCGTGCACTGGCCCAAAGTATGGCTCGCGAACTGGGCCCGATGAACATTCACGTCGCCCACGTAGTCGTCGACGGTGCCATCGATACCGACTTCATTAAAGACAGCTTTCCCGAAAAGTACGCGACCAAAGATCAGGACGGCATCCTCAACCCCGAGCACATCGCCGAGAATTATTGGTACCTGCACAGCCAGCCCCGAGACGCCTGGACCTTCGAGCTGGATCTGCGCCCCTGGAGCGAACGCTGGTAAGACCTCCCCCACCACAATCAGCAGAGCGCATCGACCATGAGCAAAACCGTGGAGTTCTACTTCGACCTCGGCAGCCCAGCTACCTATCTGGCCTACACCCAACTGCCAAAAATCTGCGAACAGACGGGCAGTCAGCTGATCTACACCCCAATTTTGCTGGGCGGTGTCTTCAAAGCCACTGGCAACGCCTCCCCGGCGACCATCCCGGCCAAGGGCCGCTATATGTTTCAGGACCTGGACCGCTATGCCAAACGCTATGGCGTGCCGCTCAAGTTCAATCCGCATTTCCCCATCAATACCCTGATGCTGATGCGCGCCGTGACAGGCATGCAACTGCGCCATCCCGAACGCTTTCTGGCCTTTATCGACTGCCTGTTTGAAGCCATTTGGATTGAAGGCTGCCGCCTCGATGACCCGGCGACTGTCGCGACAGTACTGACGCAGAACGGCTTCGATCCCAATGAAATAATGGCCCTGACCGCCGATGAAGAGGTCAAGGCCATGCTCAAGAACAACACCGAGAAAGCCGTGCAACGAGGTGTATTCGGCGCACCGAGCATGTTTGTCGATAATGAATTGTTCTTCGGCCAGGATCGACTGGACTTCGTCCTTGAAGCCCTGCGTTAAATCTCCACGACCAACCGCCCCTGCGCTGCTCCGGACATAAGCAGCTCATGGGCGGCCTCGGCGTTTTGCAATGTGAAATGCCGAGGGTCCACCAACGGTTTCAACTTGCCCGCCTCGATCAACTGCGCCGCTTCTCGAAGAATCTGCCCATGATGCTCAAGCCCCTTGCCAGTCAACAGTGGCAATAAGGTAAACACCCCGGAATAGGTCGCCCCGCGAAACGATAGCGGCGCGAGGCTGTGCTGCCCCCAACCCAGGCAGCTCACCACATGGCCGTGATAAACCCGGACCGCCTTGAACGATTCATTCAGCGTTTCACCGCCCACCGTGTCGTAGACGATATCGAAACCCTCCCCGCCCGTGTACTTGGCCACGTAGTCCTCAACCGAGGACGCGCGGTAATCAATAAATGTCGCGCCGAACCCTTCGATGATTGCTTGTTGACGGGCTGAGCCTGTGGCGAACACCTCAGCACCCAACGCGCGAGCTATTTGCACAGCAACGTGCCCGACACCACCCGCGCCGCCATGAATCAATACTTTCTGACCCGCTCGCACCCGAGCCCGGTCTACCAATCCCTCCCATGCCGTGATCAGCACCAACGGCAACCCTGCTGCTTCGCGCAGACTCAGATTGCGCGGTTTACGCGCCAACAACCGGGCATCAACCACCGCGTATTCAGCCAGCGAACCCTGCGCACCGCCAATTCCGGTCGCCATGGCGTAGACCTCATCTCCCGGCAGCCATCCGCTGACACCCTCCCCCAACGCTTCAACAACGCCCGCAAGATCAATACCCAATACCGCGGGCAACGGCTGCCGCGCATGGTCTGCCTGGCCCGCACGAATTTTGCCATCCAGAGGATTCAGACCGCTGGCCCTGATCCTGACCAACACCTGACCCACTGCAGGCACAGGACGTTGCATCAAAGCCAAGCGTAACGGCCCGTTGGCCGAGTCAACAATCAGCGCGCGCATTTCAAGTGAGTCAGTCATTTCGCAAATTCCCGTCAGAGGTGGTTGTGGGATAAATCTTGCGCTTAGTCACTCATGCCGATAAGACACCATATTGCTATAGTGCTCATGCCCAGTTGGCATTAATGAGAACCCCCATGGACAAACTCAATGCAATGGCGATCTTCGTCCGGGTGGTCGAGCGCGGTAGCTTTTCGGCCGTCGCCCGAGAGTTGCAGACCAGCCAACCCACCATCAGCAAAGTCCTGAGAGCACTGGAAACCGAGCTGGGGGGCAAGCTGATTGCTCGCAGTACACGGCAGCTCTCCCTGACTGACGAAGGTCAGCGGTACTACAGCGAGTGTCGACAAATCCTCACGGCCGTAGATGCTGCGGAGCACAGCTTTCATTCAGGACGCGAAACCGTTGCTGGAAACCTCAGGATTGGCTCGTCAGTAAGCTTTGGACGTTTGCAGATTGCCGCGCGACTGCCGGGTTTTCTGACTCAATACCCACAGGTGAAGATCGATCTGCAACTGAGTGATCAAAACCAGGACCTGGTCAGCGAAGGATTGGATGTCACGTTCAGGATTGGCGAGCTAAACGACAGCGGTTTGATCGCCCGCCGCATCGGCACCACCCACCGAGTAACCATCGCAACCCCCGCCTACCTCAAACAATACGGCCAGCCGCAAACACCGGAAGAACTGAGCGGGCATAACTGCCTGCAGTTCAACTTGCTGAACAGTCAAAACCTATGGGTTTACGAGAAAGACACCACACGTCATGAAGTGCGGATCAAGGGCAACGCACAAAGTAACAATTCCGAGGCGATTCGCGAGATGGTGCTGGGGGGATTGGGGATTGCGCTGTCGCCGGTGTGGCTGTTCAGCGAGGATCTGAGAGCCGGTCGAGTGACGGTAATTTTGCAGGACTACACCGCACAGTCGCTGCCGATTCATGCTGTGTCCCCGGCCAATCGTCGCCAATCCGCCAGGGTCAAAGCCTTTATCGACTACATGAGCCAGGCGCTGGAAACAGCGCCTGAACTCAAGCCGATCATATAGCGGCGGTACGGGTGTTCAGCCATTCAAGGGCTGCGCCGTCGAGCAATGGGCTCAACCGTTCGCGCACTTCGGCGTGGTAGGCGTTGAACCACTGCTTCTCGTCAAGCGTCAGTAGCGATGGCTCCAGGCAGCGAGTGTCGATCGGGCACAGGGTCAGGGTTTCGAACTTCAGGAATTCACCGAATTCGCTGCTGCCCGCCTCGCGGTTCAACACCAGGTTCTCGATCCGCACGCCCCAGCGACCCGGACGGTAAGTGCCCGGTTCGATTGAGGTGATCATGCCGGGTTGCATCGCGGTTTGCGGGGCCGCAGCGGCCTGATAGGCGATGACTTGCGGACCTTCGTGAACGTTCAGGAAATAACCAACGCCGTGACCGGTGCCGTGACCGTAATCGACGCTCTCCGCCCAGATCGGCGCGCGAGCGATGGAATCCAGTAATGGCGACAGAATACCCCGAGGGAATTGCGCTCGGGACAGCGCAATCACGCCTTTGAGTACCCGCGTGCAATCGCGTTTCTGCTCATCGGTTGGTGTACCGACCGGCACCATCCGGGTGATGTCGGTGGTACCGCCCAGGTACTGGCCGCCGGAGTCGATCAACAACAGCCCGTCGCCTTCGATCACCGCGTGCTCTTCTTCGGTGGCGTGGTAGTGCGGCATGGCGCCATTGGCGTTGAACGCGGCAATGGTATTGAAACTCAGCGACACATAACCTGGACGTCGAATACGCGCGGCCGTCAGGTGTTCGTCAATGGTCAGTTCGGTGATGCGCTCACGCCCCAGCGCGGTGTCCAGCCAAGTGAAGAATTCACACAGCGCTGCGCCGTCCTGCTCCATGGCCTGACGAATGTGCTCGGCATCGGCCGGGCTTTTCTGCGATTTGGCCAAGGTGGTCGGGTTCAGGCCTTCGACCAGTTTCACGCCACTGTTCAGGTTATCCAGCAAACCCGCTGTGACCCGGGCCGGGTCGACCTGCAAGCTCGCCCCACTCGGTACCGCGCTCAAGGCTGCCGCCACTTCGCTGTAATCGCGCAGGGTCACGCCGTCTTGTTCAAGGACCGCGCGCAACTCGGCGTCGACCTTGCTTAGCGCCACAAACAACGTCGCCTGCTGCTGACTGATCAAGGCAAAGGACACGAACACCGGGTTGAACGACACGTCAGCGCCGCGCAGGTTGAACAGCCAGGCAATGTCATCCAGGGTCGCGATGAAATGCCAGTCGGCACCGCGTGCCTGAAGTGTTTCACGTAGTTTGGCGAGTTTTTCAACACGGCTGACCGTTGCCTGTGGCGGCAAGTGTTGATAGATCGGCTCATTCGGCAACGTCGGACGATCGCTCCAGACCGCGCTCAGCAGATCGAGGTCGGTGCGCAGACGTGCGCCGCGCTCCTCGAGCTTGCTGCTCAACGTACGTGCCGACGCCACAGCCATCACCGCACCATCTACCGCAACGACGCCGCCTTCAGGAGTTTGCTCGGCCAGCCAGTCCAGCGGACCGGGCTGCCCTGGTTGCAGCTTGACCAGTTCGATGCCGCTGCCTTTGAGCTCCTTGCTCGCTTGCTCCCAGTAACGGCTGTCAGCCCAGACACCGGCAAAGTCCGGCGTGACGATCAAGGTGCCGACCGAACCGTGGAAACCCGACAGCCATTGCCGCCCTTGCCAATAGCCCGGCAGGTATTCCGAGAGGTGCGGGTCGGCCGACGGCACCAGCAAGGCGTGAATACCCTCCCGGCTCATCAGTTCGCGGGTTTGCGCCAGGCGCTGGGGCACCGATCCATTGATCGAAGGCTGCGTACTCATCGTGTCTCCTGCTAACCACTTCATCATTATTGTTGAGTGCCGATACGAGCCGGCGCTTTAAGACGCTACTGCCAGAATGCCGGAGCGCTGGCGCAGGCCGCTTTAATCAGATCTACGGCTTGGTCGATGTCCTGCTCGGTGGTGAAACGCCCGAGACTCAAGCGAATGGTTCGACCGGCCGAACGCGCGTCATGCCCTAACGCCAGCAGCACATGGGACGGCGCATTGCTCGCGGAGTTGCAGGCCGACGTCGCGGAAAACGCGATCGATGCGCTCAACGCCGCGGAATTGAACTCGCCTTCATCGAAAGTCAGGCTCAGGGTATGGGGAATCCGCTGGATCGGGCTGCCATTGAGGCGAACGCCGGGAATGCTCAGCAGCTGTTCGAGCAAACGCTCACGCAGACGCACGATCGTGTCTTTTTCTTCAACGAACAATTGCGCTGCCAACGCGAAAGCCACGCCCATGGCGGCAATCTGGTGAGTCGCCAAGGTACCCGAACGCAACCCGCCCTCGTGACCACCGCCGTGAATCTGCGCCTGCAAACGCTGTTGCGCGCGAGGGCCGACATACAGCGCACCAATGCCCTTTGGACCATAAACCTTGTGCGCCGAGAACGACATCAAATCCACCGGCCACTGAGTCAGGTCAATCGCCACTTTGCCCGCACCCTGGGCCGCGTCGACATGGAACAACGCATCGCGCTCACGCACCACCTGGCCGATGGCCGGAATGTCGTTGACGGTGCCCAGTTCGTTGTTGACCAGCATCAGCGAGACCAGAAAGGTGTCCTCGCGCATCGCCTCGCTGACCGCTTGTGCAGTAATCAGCCCCTCGGCGTCAGGCACCAGATAAGTCACCGTAACACCCGCGTCCTGCAATTGTTTTGCCGTGTCGAGAATTGCCTTGTGTTCGATTTGACTGGTGATGATGTGGCCGCCGGAAATACCGCGAGCCTGGGCGACGCCCTTGAGGGCGAGGTTATTGGACTCAGTGGCACCGGAGGTCCAGACGATCTGTTCCGCTTGGGCGCCGACCAGTTCGGCCACCTGACGACGCGCCTGCTCGACCGATTGCCGGGCCTGTTGGCCGAACGAGTGGGAGCTGGACGCGGGGTTACCGAAATTACCGGAAAACCCCAGACACTCCACCATGACCTTGATGACCCGCTCATCCACTGGCGTGGTGGCGGCGTAATCGAAATACAACGGACGTTTATTCATAAAAGGCTCGCAGAGCTTGTTCCGGGATCAGGTGCTGGAAACCACCGAACCAGCAATACCCTGATCGGATGCGTTAAAGAAGTACGACTTCATTTCAAAGTGCGTAGGAACGCTCCTGAAGTCGAGCTTAACAGGCATCGGGCAACCGGTTGTAGCAATGCGTCAGCTAAAGCTTTCAAGCAACAATGGATACAATGAAACCACCAGTAATGCGGCCATGCCCCAGTTGAACAGGCGCAACCAGCGGCGATCCTTCAGCACGTTGCGCAATAGCGTGCCACAAGCGGCCCAAACGCCGACGCTCGGCAGATTGATCAGGGCGAAGACCGCGGCAATCACGATCACGTTGGTGAAATAGCCCTGCATGGGTGTGTAAGTGCTGATGGCACCGATGGCCATGATCCAGGCCTTGGGGTTGACCCACTGGAACGCGGCGGCGCCGAGGTAGCTGATCGGTTTGTTCTTGCCTTCGTCACGGTCGGAAACCGGCCCGGAATGGGCGATTTTCCACGCCAGGTACAGCAAATACGCCGCCCCGACGTAACGCAGAATGCTGTAAAGCAACGGATAGGATTTGAACACCGCGCCCAGACCGAAACCCACTGCCACGACCAGCACAAAGAAGCCGCAGGTGATACCCAGCATATGGGGGATGGTCCGGTTAAAGCCGAAGTTCACGCCTGATGCCAGCAACATGGTGTTGTTCGGGCCTGGCGTGATCGAGGTGACGAGGGCAAACAAGGCGAAGCCTAGCAGCAGATCGAATGAGAGCGTCATAAGCGGCAGTCCATCAGGGTCAGTCAAGTATTGACCCTAACGCACGGCCTGCGGGAAACCCACGGACAGTTGAGTGAAAGTTCGAGCAGTACAGTCTCAGCTAGGGTGGCCGTGACGCTGTACAGCGCGTTCGGCGTTCATCTCGCCATGGTTGTCAAAACTGAACGATTTCTGTGGTTGGCCGAGCAGTTCGGCTTTTTTCGCCTCGTATTCGTCGAAGGACAAACCGCGACGATTCAGGTTCTCCAGTGCCAGTTCCCTGGTTTCTTCCGCGGTGAATGGCCGCAGTTCCGGTGAAACATGGCTCGCACATCCGGCGAGAACGGAGACCGTTAGCAGCAAGAAAGTGGCGAGTAGAGGTTTCATGTCTGGTGTCCTGGCATCTTGTTCGGGCAATGGATACAGGCTACGCCCAGCCTTGGATCAGTAGAAATCAACGCGCTCGATAGTGGGTATCACGATCAAAAGATCGTAGTCAGTCAGTTCTTCGCGAGCAGGCTCGCTCCCACACTGGATTTCCTGTGAACACAGAACTTGTGAACACCTCAGATCATTCAGCGGAAATTAGAACGCCGGGCGACGATCAACGCACTATTGGTCTCGATCCCCGCTTCCAGGGTGTAATGGGTCGCTGTTGATGGCTGAACAGCAATACTGCTACTCGTCGGTCACTCGGTGGCAAAAAAGGGGCTGGCCTATAGTTATCCGACCGGAAAACGGCGAAGGAAAATTTTTCACTCACGACAAGAACAGGGAGATCCATCATGAGCGTCAAACCTATTCCAGAGGGTTATCACAGCATCACCCCGTATCTGGGCATCCAGAAAGCGGCCGAAGCCATCGACTTTTACAAAAAAGCCTTTGGCGCGATCGAAGTCATGCGCCTGTCCATGCCCGACGGCGGAATCGGCCACGCTGAACTGCGCATCGGCGACTGCCCGATCATGCTCGGCACACCGTGCGAGCAGGGGCCATTGAGCAATCCAGACACTTCACCGTCCGTGGGACTGCATCTGTACGTGACCGACGTCGATAAGTCCTATGCCAAGGCGATTGCCGCCGGTGGCACCGTGGTGTCCGAGGTCAAGGATCAGTTTTATGGCGACCGGTCCGGGACTTTGAAAGACCCCTATGGGCATCTGTGGTTTCTGGCTACGCGTAAAGAAGATCTGACACAGCAGCAGATCGAACAGCGGGCGAAGGAGATGTTCAGCCAGGGTTGAGTTTTGCAGTGAACGTCAAGGCCTCATCGCGAGCTAGCTCGCTCCCACAGTAGATTTGTGTACACCGTCAAATGTGGGAGCGAGCCTGCTCGCGAAGGACCCCAAGGGCTTATACCCTTGATCTGCTTTTTATGAAGGGGGCGACAGGCCTTTGTCCATGGGTATGGCGTGGAGCCCCGCCACCCTGAAGGTTTGAGCGCAGGGCCGGTAACCCAAATGACGGTAAAACGCTTCGCTGGTTCGGGTGCTGTTGAGTTGTGCCTGACGCAAACCCTGATTGATCAACCAGCCTTCGAGGTCCTGCACCAGCGCTTGCCCGGCGCCCCGGCGAAACCATTCCGGCTGCACGTAACAGAACGCGACCTTGCCGCTGACCGCGGCCATGGCGACACCGATCGGTTTGTCCTGCAACAGAGCAATGTTCAGGTACAACCGCTGGTCGGCCAGCCAGGCACTGATGTGCTCAACGGTTTTGTTGTGGACCCAGGCCGCGACGATTTTTGCATCGTTGCGGTGGTCGAGCGCGCAGCCGACGCGGATGGAGCGCTCGACGATCCGGCTGATGATGCCGGCGTCGGCGGCAGTTGCCTTGCTGATGTGAATCGATGCATTCATGGCGCTGTTACCTCAATCCATTGAGAAAAAGCTGCCGGGGACGATAGCGCCGGGGGCGGCAGATGCACCAGTGCAGAGAGGTTTCATTTGATGTGCAATGCAGGACCCAGTGTGGGAACGAGCCTGCTCCGGGCGGTGTTCCGACGAAGGCGGCAGCACATCCAGCTTGATGTGACTGACAGATCGCTTTCGCGAGCAGGCTCGCACACATGGGAGTTTGTGGCGCTGGTCAGGCCGGCTGCAACGGCATGGTCAGCTCCACCCGCAACCCATCCGGTCGGCTGTCGAAATGCAACGTGCAACCACAACGCTGAACAATCGCCTGAACTATCGCCAACCCCAGACCGCAGCCGGTGCTTTGGCCATTGCGCCAGAAGCGCTGGGTCAGGTGTTGCAGATCGTCTTCGGCAATGCCCGGGCCATGGTCGCGGACGACAAACCGTACCCGAGCGTCTGTCGTTTCAAGGCTCAGCTCCACGGCCCCATCGCTTGGGGTATGCCGCAGCGCGTTATCCAGCAGGTTGCGCAGCGCGGCGATCGACAGCACCGCCGGCATTTGCACCGGGGCATGAGACAGCGTTGGCGGCAGTTGAAACCTGATGCGCTGACGATCACTGCTGGCGGCATCCTGAATCGCCAGTTTCGCCACCTGCTCGGCGCTGCACTGCACGCCATCGTCGAACGACAGACTGCCCTCGACGCGCGCCAGTAACAGCAATTGTTCAAGAGTGCGATGCAGGCGGTCGGCGCCCTCTTCGGCACGGGCCAGGGATTGATCCCGGGCCGCACCTTCGGTCATACGCGCCACTTGCAGGTGGGTCTTGATCGCTGTCAGCGGACTGCGTAATTCATGGGCCGCGTCACCGGTCAGCCGGCGTTCGCGTTCGATGGTCTTGCCGATGCGCTGCAGCAGTTGGTTCTGGGTGTCCAGCAAGGGTTGCAGTTCACTGGGCAGCGGCTGGATCTGCAAGGGCTCGAGGGAATCGGCACTGCGGCGCATAAGGGCATCACGCATGCGGTTCAGCGGCGCCAGCCCTTGCCCGATCCCCAGCCACAACAAACAGAGACACCCGAGAAGCGCTACGCCGACGGGCACTGAAGCGGCCAGCAGAATCGACATGTTCAGCGCCTCACGCTCGATCTGCCGATCCGCCGTGGTGATCCGCAGGTCGCCACGCGCCAGGGTGAAACTGCGCCACGGCGCGCCGTCGATCATCTGATCGTGAAAGCCCACTTTCTCGGCTTCCAGGGTTTGCTGCGGATCGGAGTGACTGCGGGCAAGGATTTCGCCACGCAACGAGCTGACCTGACAGGCCATGCCGCCGGGAATATTCAATTGTTCCGCGCTGAAATGGGTGCCCTCGCCCTTAGTCGGCAACGCTGGCAACTGCTCCATCAGGCCGGCGACCATGCGCGCCGACGCCACCAGCCGCTGGTCGAGGGAAAACATCATCTGGTTGCGCAAATCGCTGAGCATCCAGGCCGCAGCCAAGGCCCAGATCAGCGCAAATGCGGCGCCGAGTGTCAGGCTCAGGCGCAAACGCAGGCTCATCACTTTGATTGATCTCCGCCATCGGCCGGCCCCAATCGATAACCCAGGCCGCGCACCGTTTCGACAATGCCATTGCCGAGTTTTCGCCGCAGGTGATGGATATGCACGTTGAGGGCGTTGCTCTCCAGTTCGTCATTGAAACCGTAGACGCTGTCCTTGAGCTGCTCGGTGGACAGCACGCGGCCACGGTTATGCAGCAGGGCCTGCAACAGCGACTGCTCGCGACGCGATAAATCAACTGGTTGGCCGCCGAGCGTAGTTTCGCGGCTGCTGGGATCGTAGGTCAGAGCACCGTGCTCGATCAGATTGATGCTGCGCCCCGCCACACGCCGCAGCAAGGTGTGCAAACGCGCCGCGAGTTCGCGCAGGTCGAAGGGTTTGAGCAAATAGTCGTCGGCGCCGGCTTGCAGACCATCGACGCGGTCGGTGACCGAATCGCGCGCCGTCAGAATCAACACCGGAATTTCCAGGCCCTGTTGGCGCAGTTGCTGAAGGAGTTTGAGCCCGTCTTCGTCCGGGAGGCCTAGGTCGAGCACCATGACGTCGAACTCGGCCACCTTGAGCATCGCGCGGGCCGCCGATGCAGTGGCGACATGCTCTACGGTCAGGCCCTGGGCGGTCAGGCCGGCGACAATGCCGCTGGCGATCAACTCATCGTCCTCACAAACCAGTACGTGCATAGTGAACTCCATAAAAATGCGATTCAAACAAACCGACATTAAGTCGCGATTATGTCCGGTGCAGACGCGGGAGAGAAGCGCGAATACTGGCCGCGAAGCTGACGATTGCCTGTCGAGCACATCAACACCTGGCCGCGCGCGCAACCAATTTAAATATGCAAACCAACTCAGCCTTGCCAAACATTGAAATAAATCCCTTATAAAAAATGCTGCACACTTTGCACAGCAGAATGTAGCCTTAAAACAGTAACTTCAACACAAACCAACCAAACCCCAAAAGGTACTAAAACATGCCCGAAGCCGAAAACTTCATCGCCGTCGACTGGCGCTCTGGAAAAGACAAGTGTTATTTCTTTTTTAAAGATTCCAACACGTACTCTAGATATGACAACAATGATGACCTGGTTCCCGAGGACTATCCAAAACCTATCAACTCCTCCTCTTGGGGTGACTTCCATCAGCACGCGAAAAATTTGCGTTTCGGATTTGCCACCAGCCGACACATCACGGCAAACAGAGTCGAACTGGACCCCGACATCCTCTGGCTCTTTTACTACGAGGGTGATACACCCATGTTTTGTGAATATGACCAGGATGTTGACAGCATCAGGGGCCTACATACTGTTGCAGGATCAATATGGGCGCCACTGCTCCCCTATTTCGACCGTATTGTTGCAGGCACCTGGTGGAAAAAACCGCACAAATTCAATCTCTCAAATAAATACAGGTTTTTGTTGAATGACGGGAACGGCCTCGATCTTAACTGGAATACCAGAGAGGTAACCTTACATACCATTAATGACGATTCATGGCCAGGACTGAAACCTTATAAATATAGAATCACAACTGCAGTACAAATGAATGCAGACTTCGGCGACAGCTATTACTTTATATTTCTTACCGGCAAGCAGTACCTAAAATACAACATCGACAAAAACGAATTAGCGGTTGGACCCCGAGCATGCAACAACAAAAACTGGCCAGGACTATTCATGGAGTGAGGTTTGTCGCACAACCATCACCCACACCTAAAAACAATGTTCAACCTGCAAGCTCCGCAATCTAAACATTACCTGAATGAAGGGAATCATTTCATGTCGATACTCTCTCACCTATAACTACTTGAAACGACATTCAAGAGACGAGGGTATTACCTATACTGCCTGGCCTGAATTAGAGCCCCACAAGACCCTAATTATTACTGCCGCCCAGTGAGATCGAACCTTCGAGGATAGTTATTACTATATTTTTCTGAACGACAACCAATACATCAGATACAACCTTCAGCAGGCCCGGGTAGAGAGCGGCCCATCCGCAGTCGATGACGAGTCGTGGCCCGGTCTGCTAAACGATTTACCCTCAGCGAGGTCCGATTCACCCCGAATCGGGCCTCGCGGTGCCCGGATGAGCCGTCGATTAATGCATGCAATAACTATGTACCGCACATCACTCCTCTTCACCCAATAGCCTGTGTCGGGTGTTACCTCAACCCTCCAAAGACACAGGAATTAATATGTATACCCATTCAGATGCACTGACGACGCTGTTCGGTTTTCTGGAAAACCTGAACGCACTGATCAAGTCCGTGACAGAGCAGCAAGCGTCCGCCAAAAAACAGGCCATGGACTTATACAACCTGGGCGAGTTCACCCATGCGCAAGCTTATTTGATGATCCCGGCGTGTGCCGGAGACGCTTCGGCGCAGTTTGCCTTGGGCGAAATTTTCAGGCGGCGGGATAAAAAGGTCACCGACGAAAAAAAACGCGATAAGACCGTTATCGAAGAAGCAAGAAAATGGTACGCGCTCGCCGCGGCCCAGAATCATGTCTATGCCTTGATGCGACTGGCAGACGAAGATTCACTGAAGAAAGCTAAAGCGCTGGCTCAGACAGCTGCCGATGGAGGCAGTGGCGAAGCGATGCTGCAGATGTACGAGCTAACCAAGGACATTGAATGGCTGAAAAAATCCGCCGACGCGAATTTTCAGGAGGGGCAATACCTCCTGGCCAGGCTGTATGACAAAGATGAAAGTCTCATTACGGATGCAATCAGCCGTCGAGCAACTGTCAACGCTCTGCTTGAAAAGGCCGCCAATGCGGGATTTTCAAAAGCCATGCTCTGGTACGGCAACCGCCCCCCCGTCAGCCACGATAAGGCTGCGAAGCGGCAGTGGCTGGAAAAGAGAACGCAATTAAACGACGTCAACGCGGTGCTCGATTATGGGTATGCGCTTGCCTTCGACTACACAGGCGAGGAAGACGCCGATGAGTACGGTTTTGAAAGGGACGTGGTAAAGGGATATGGACTGGTCTGGCTGGTGGTCGATACCACTCGAGAGTTTCTGCAGCACGGCACTGCCAGAACCAATCTTGAGGAGATCGGCAAGGGCATGACAGCGGTACAAATCCAGGCAGCCATAGCATTCGCCCAGGGATGGAAGAGCGCCCATGTCGCCATGTCCGAATACCGACTGACCTACAACGAGGAACGCTAAGCAGACCAGTTGGACAGCGCAGCAGTACGTCGTTTCGCGGCTGCTCGGGTCATCGGTCAACGCGCAGTGTTCAATCAGGTTGACACTGCGCCTGCCATCCGTCGTGGCAAAGTATGTAGGCACGCGCCAAGATCGCGCAGGGTGATCAGCTCGTCACCTTCGCTGGCAAGTACGTGCATGGTGCGATCTTCAGAAAAAAGTCAAACATGCCTTTGTCGAGCTGCTGGGCTGACGTGAAAGCGCGTATCGCCGGGTTGCAATGCAGCGAGATTTTCCAGGTATGAAGTCATTTATAAATCATCGTCAACCCATTCATCATCTTCTGCGAAACGGCCTGCCGGCCAATACGTTAGCACGATCACTTTATGTATAAACACTGTCATCTTTGACAGGTTACAACGGAGCTTGACGCTTATAAAATATCCGAACCACTCTATTCAACACGGAAGAAAAAATCATGCCTGATATAAAAAATTGCGTAGCTGTCGACTGGAGACATGGAAATGACTCAACTTATTTTTTCTTCAAGGATACAAATCAGTACTCACTTTTTAGTAACGGACAAAACAAAGTCAAAGATGGATACCCTGCCAAAGTTACTCACGAAACCTGGAACACTTTTCACGACAAAGTAAAAGATCTACGCTTTGGCTTCAACTTCAATGAAAAAAGCAACGGACCAGAATTACTCCTATTATTTTATGACGATGCCGGAACGCCATCGCTGTGTCTGTATCATGAAGAATGGGATCGAGTTATTGAATATAAAAACCTCGCAGACACCAACTGGGCCAAGCTAACGCCCTACTTCTATAAAATATTATTTGGCGTTTGGTGGACCGAGAGCAACTTTTTCGGTGGAGATGACTACCTTTTATTTGTAATGAATGACGGAAACTATCTTCGCTTCAACCATACAAAAAACACCCTTGACATCAAAGAAATCAACAACAATACATGGCCAGGAGTGGCACCTTACAAAAATGAAATAGTCACGGCTGTACAATTTAACAGAAGCCCATCAGATGACATGCTTTACATATTCCTCACGGAAAATCGCTACATAAAATACAATATAGACGAAGACAAGCCAGTAGGAGGCGTTAACAATGTTGATAATGCCTCCTGGCCGGGTCTTCTGCGAAACTAGAGGTTAAAAAACATGCCCGACATACAACATGCCGGGCATTGATATCACCTGGCATGTAACCGCCGGGCACTCCCCTACTTACGCTCATCCGAAAATCAGAGATGGCCGGCTTTTTCTCCCCTTATCTCCCCCGGTTAATCATCGGTTAATCGCCACCTGCCAGTGTGCTCCACACTTGCGCAGTGATAAGGCTTACCCATGCTTCGACTGTTTCTCACTTTTGTTCTCTTGATCTCGGGCCTGGCCCAGGCCGGCACCGATCCGTTCGAGACCAAACCCGACTTTCTCCCCGTTGGCAAAGCCTTCATCTTTACCTCCGAACGCCTTGAGTCCGGTGAAACCCAGCTCTATTGGCAGATCGCCGATGGCTACTACCTGTACCAACAACGCCTGAAATTCGATGGCTTGCCGACGGAGCACAAACCGGAATTACCGCAGGGTGAATCCCACAGCGATGAATTCTTTGGCGAACAGCAGGTTTATCGTCAAGGCCTGGAACTGAAGATTCCCGCCGGGACCAATGGCCCGATCAAGGTGGGTTTCCAGGGCTGTGCCGATGCCGGGTTGTGTTATCCACCGCAAACTCAAGTGGTGAATCTGGTCGACAACGCTGCCGCCTCTGCGACCAACGAAGCGCCGGATCAAGCATTGGCCAGCGACCTCCAACAACGGGCGCTTGGTTGGAGTCTGCTGGTGTTTTTCGGCCTGGGTCTGCTACTGGCCTTCGCCCCTTGTTCGTTGCCGATGCTGCCGATTCTCGCCGGGTTGATCGTTGGCAGTGGCGCCACGCCCAAACGCGGCTTTGCCCTGGCCAGCAGTTATGTGGTCAGCATGGCGCTGGTGTATGCGGCGATGGGCGTGTTGGCCGCGCTGCTCGGCGCAAACCTTCAGGCGCTGCTGCAAAACCCTTGGTTGCTGGGCAGTTTCGCCGCGATTTTTGTGCTGCTGGCGTTGCCGATGTTCGGGTTCTTCGAACTGCAATTGCCGGTGGCCGTGCGTGACCGCCTGGAAAATGTTTCGCGCAGTCAGCGCGGCGGCAGCCTCATCGGCGCTGGCGTACTGGGCGCCTTGTCCGGTCTGCTGGTCGGCCCGTGCATGACGGCTCCACTGGCCGGCGCCCTGCTCTACATTGCGCAAAGCGGTAACGCGTTGCACGGCGGGGTGATTCTGTTCGCCATGGGTATCGGCATCGGTGTGCCGTTGCTGTTGCTGGTGACCGTCGGCAATCGCTTCCTGCCCAAACCTGGCGCCTGGATGAACCTGCTCAAAGGCGTGTTCGGTTTTCTGTTCCTGGCGACTGCGCTGTTGATGTTGCGCCCGGTGCTGGATGAATCGCTATGGATCGGTTTGTGCGGTGCGTTGTTGCTGATTGCTGCTTACGCCGCCTGGCGCCAGTCCGCCGGTTTCGGCCGGTCCACTCATGTATTCGGTGCCAGTTCGTTGTTGATGGGACTGTGGGGCAGCCTGCTGGTCATTGGTGCGGCGGGGGGCAGTGATGATGTGTTCAAGCCGTTGCAGGTCTACCGCACTTCAAATTCGAGCACTGTGGCAAGCCCCACGGCTCATGACGCATTCATCACGATCAAGGATCCGAGCGCACTGCAGCGGGAACTGGACGAAGCGCAAACGCAAGGCCAGTGGGTGTTGCTGGATTACTATGCCGACTGGTGCGTGTCGTGCAAGGTCATGGAAAAACAGGTGTTCGCCAAGCCCCAAGTGCTAGACGCCCTGAGCGAGGTGCGCTTGCTACGGCTGGACGTCACCGCTGACAATGCCGCCAGCCGCGAGCTGCTCGGTCGATACAAAGTGCCGGGGCCACCCAGTCTGCTTTGGATCGGTGCCGACGGCGAAGAACGTCGTAGTCAGCGCATCACCGGCGAAGTCGATGCCGACACGTTCCTGCAACGCTGGACCACTACCCGAGACGCCCGTTAATGCTGACTTTTACTCTCGGCACTTTTGCCATCGCGCTCAATCACCTGCTGCTGATCAGCGCCCTGGCGCTGGCGACTTTTGTCGGCTGGCGGGTGGCCAGGCGCGGTGGCGAGAATCCGGAGTCGGTGCTGTTCAGCCTGTTCATGATCGGCTTGCTGGCAGCCCGGGTCAGTTTCGTGGCGGTTTACTGGGCGCACTATCGCAATGATCCGTGGCAAATCATCGATCTGCGCGATGGTGGCTTCCTCGCGTGGCCCGGCGTCATCGCGCTGCTACTCGCCACTGTGTATCGAGGCTGGCGTCGCCCTGGCTTACGCCGCCCCTTGGGCTTTGGCGTGGTCAGTGGCCTGGCATTCTGGCTACTGGCGACCTTCTCTCTGACGATTTACGAACAAGGCACGCGCCTGCCGGAAATCACGCTGCGTAATGCCACAGGTCAAACGGTCCTGCTGGCCGACTACAAGGGCGGTCCGTTGGTTATCAACCTGTGGGCCACCTGGTGCCCACCGTGTCGCCGGGAAATGCCGGTGCTGGAAAACGCCCAGCAACACCGCCCGGACCTGACCTTCCTGTTCGTCAATCAGGCTGAAAGCATGCAAAGTGTCAGCACCTTTCTGGAAACCCAGGGGCTGAGCCTGTCCAATGTGCTGTTCGACGGCAGCGGTCGATTGGGTCAGGCCGTCGGTTCGATGGCGTTGCCGACTACCCTGTTCTATAACCCGGATGGTCGCCTGCTGGGCAGCCATCTGGGGGAACTGTCGGAAGCCAGCCTGGCCCGCGCCCTGGAAAACTTTGATTCTCCTCATTCGGCCACCACGGCCACGCCTTCAAGGAAATTGCCATGCCCCGCCTCCGCCACCTGCTGACGCTGACACTGGCCGCCGCCCTGCTGCACCTGCCGTCGGTGCAAGCTGAAGAGTTGCCTGATGCGATCAAAAAAATCGAAGCCAAAGGCGCAAAAATCGTCGGCCAGTTCGACGCGCCCGACGGTCTACGTGGTTATGCGGCGCAGTACCAGAATCGCGGTATGGCGCTGTACCTGACGCCAGACGGCAAGCACGTGTTACTGGGTAATTTGTATGACGCCGAGGGCAATGACCTGAGCAGCGCGCCGTTACAAAAGCTGGTTTACGCACCCATGGCGAAAGAAGTCTGGGGCAAAATGGAAGCCAGCAACTGGATCGGTGACGGCAACAAAGATGCGCCACGCGTCGTCTACCTGTTCAGCGATCCGAACTGCCAATACTGCAACCTGTTTTGGGAGCAGGCGCGACCGTGGGTGAAGGCCGGCAAGGTACAACTGCGCCACATTATGGTCGGCATTATCCGCGAGGACAGCCCGGGCAAATCCGCTGCGTTGCTGGCGGCAAAGGATCCGAGCAAAGCGCTGGAAAACCACGAGAAATCCGGCCAAGACAGTTCGCTCAAGGCTTTGAAAGACGTACCGCCGGCGATTCAGGTGAAACTCGCAGCCAATATGCAGTTGATGGAGGAGCTGGAGTTGTCCGCCACCCCGGCGATTTTCTACATGGACGACAAGGGCGAGTTGCAACAGCAGCAAGGCGCGCCTTCGCCGGACAAGTTGGTGAAAATTCTCGGACCGAAGTGAATTCACCGCGCCATCGCCAGCAAAGCCGGCGCCTGTCGTACCACGTTATCCACTGATGGCGTGCCTTCAGGTCGCCGGCCAGATTCACACAAAACCGACAGTCAGTTGTACGCCCATACAAACTATTAACTTACCATCAGGTGTGTTTACCTTATTAATAAGGTGCAACAACCGCCCGCAAAAACAAATTCAAACTGCCCTTCAAAACTTATAAGCTACCGATACAAACAAACAAACAGCAAAAACCAACCCCGACATTTTTCAAGGATGAAAAAATGACCTGCACATTCACCCCTACTGTTGACCTTACCGCCGACATCACAGAACTTACTGTTACTGTCAAAATTAAAGACGAGTTATGGGCAGGTACCGACGACAGCATTTATATAAGTTTCAATGATGAAGCGAAAGTAGACTTTCTTTGCAAAGCGCCCAGAGTCGGCCAGACCATCAAAGTCAACGTTGACTTGCCCGGTATATTTGGCCATAGCCGTGTTCCGCTTCGCCAATTGAAGCACGTCGTCCTGTACCAGGAACCGCGTTTTCACCCCTTGGCCAGCGATAATTGGGAACTTGAATCACTGATGCTCAAGGCCAACGGTATTTTTACCAATGTATCGCTAAACAAGGTCGATCAATGGGTCGGTACACAGTCCAATTATCTGAGCAAGATTTGGACTGGCTACATCAATCAGGCCGCCTGGAGCAATTCCGACGACCGCCCCATTGATTTGAATGCCCAGACCTATCCTGTCCGATGGATGCCCTATCTCGCTGACCTCAAGTCCTGGCGAACCTATGACCCCTCGACCATCGACGGCGTAGGCCAGTTGGTCGGTTGGGTCGACGGCCATATAGTCGGTACACTTCTGAAAACTCGCCAGAGCGAAATACTTGAACCCAATGCTTTGCATGATAGTTACACCTGGGTTTATACCCCCGAGGGCTCGATCATTTACCGGCGCTGGAATCATGCGGCCCCTGCAGATTACACACGACACAGTCAACTAGGCGGCGGAAAGCCTGTGATATGTGCAGGAGAATTTTTAATTGACAAAACGCATGACGGACATGCCATTACAGACATTATTACAATGGTCAATGACGCATCAGGGCATTATCAACCCGTTGGAAGTAACTGCTTGAAATATGTCGCGGAAAAATTCGAAGCCTTAGGGTTGGACATGAGCCAAACCAACTGGACGTGGAAGTCCGAAGCCTCTTGAATCTAACAAACACGCTGCAAGTCAACGTGACTGGCAGCGTGTTCTGCATCAGCCTCCTATGGGATTTACTTCAGGTTGCCTCCGAGGAATTGCTGCAGCCGTTCACTCTGCGGATTGCCCAGTACGTCCCCGGGCGCCCCCTGCTCTTCCACGCGCCCCTGATGCAGAAACAGCACCTGGTTTGACACCTGGCGAGCGAAGCTCATTTCGTGGGTGACCATGATCATGGTGCGACCCTCCTCGGCCAGCCCTTGAATGACCTTGAGTACTTCGCCCACCAGCTCCGGGTCGAGTGCCGAGGTTGGCTCGTCGAATAGCATGACTTCCGGCTCCATGGACAAGGCCCGGGCAATCGCGACGCGCTGTTGCTGACCGCCAGAGAGGAATGCCGGATATTGATCAGCGACGCGGGCAGGCAGACCGACCTTATCCAGATAGCGTCGAGCCCGATCCTCTGCATCTTTCTTGCTGACCCCCAGCACCCGACGCGGGGCCATGGTGATGTTGTCCAGCACCGTCATGTGGCTCCACAGATTGAAGTGTTGGAACACCATCGCCAGACGGGTGCGCAGGCGCTGCAGTTCAGCCTCGTCGGCCACCCGCATGCCGTGCCGGTCATGGACCATGCGAATCGGCTGGTTGTCCAGGCTCATGGCGCCGTCGTTGGGCGTTTCCAGGAAGTTGATGCAACGCAGAAAGGTGCTCTTGCCCGAACCACTGGCGCCAATCAGGCTGATCACGTCGCCGGTTTTGGCGTTCAGCGAAATACCCTTGAGGACTTCGTGGTTGCCGTAGCTTTTATGCAGGTTTTCAACGGTCAGTTTGTACATGTGCGCAAATCCTGAATTAGTGAGCCGGGCCCAGGAAAGACAGCCAACGGCGTTCGGCCAGGCGGAACGAACCGACCAAGGAGAAACTGACCGCCAGGTAGATCGCCGCAGCGATGCCGAACGACTGGAACGTCAGAAAGGTTGCCGAGTTGGCATCGCGAGCGATCTTGAGGATGTCCGGCACGGTGGCGGTGAAGGCCAGCGTGGTCGAGTGCAGCATCAGAATCACCTCGTTGCTGTAGTACGGCAACGAACGGCGCAGGGCTGACGGCATGATGATGTAGGCATAGAACTTCCAGCCGCGCAGGCCATAGGCCTTGGCCGCTTCGACCTCACCGTGATTCATGCTGCGGATCGCCCCGGCGAAGATTTCCGTGGTGTAGGCGCAGGTGTTCAGTGCAAAGGCCAGGATGGTGCAGTTCATTGCATCGCGAAAGAATGCGTCGAACATGGGCTGGGCGCGCACAGCGGCGATGCTGTAGATCCCGGTGTAGCAAATCAGCAACTGGATATACAACGGCGTACCGCGAAACAGATAGGTGTAGAACTGCACCGGCCAGCGCACCCAGACATTGCTTGAAACCCGGGCAATCGACAGCGGGATCGACATCAAAAAGCCGAAAAAGATCGACGCGCTGAGCAGCCAGAGAGTCATGGTCAGCCCGGTGATGTGACTGCCGTCCTGGTAAAGGAACGGTCGCCAGTATTCCTGCAGTAGTTCAATCATCGTACAGCCTCTCGGGAACCCGCCGCGTAATGCCGTTCGAGCCAACGCAAGACGACATTTGAGGCACTGGTGATCAGCAAGTAAATCAGTGCCGCCAGCACCAGAAAGTAGAACAGTTGGTAGGTGCTTTTGCCGGCATCCTGAGCAGCCTTGACCAGATCGGCCAGGCCGATGATCGAGACCAGTGCAGTGGCTTTGAGGATCACCATCCAGTTATTGCCAATGCCCGGCAGGGCAAAGCGCATCATTTGCGGGAACACCACGAAGCGAAAGCGCTGGGCGCGGGTCAAGCCGTAAGCCGTTGCGGCTTCCATCTGGCCACGAGGCACGGCGAGGATCGCGCCGCGAAACGTCTCGGTGAAATACGCCCCATAGATGAAGCCCAGGGTGATGATCCCGGCGCTAAACGGGTCGATCTCAATGTAGTCCCAACCCAGCGCTTCGGTCAGGCTGGTCAGCCAGGTTTGCAGGCTGTAGAAAATCAGCAACATCAACACCAGGTCCGGCACCCCACGGATCAGCGTGGTATAGAGTTGCGCAGGAATGCGCAATGCAGAAGATCGTGAAAGTTTGGAACTGGCGCCGATCAGGCCGAGTAGCGCGCTCAACAACAATGACAACACCGATAGTTTGACGGTCATCCAGGTGCCTGACAGCAACAGCGGACCGAAGCCCTTTAGACTGAAGCCGGACAGCCCCAGAATCTGCAATAGGTTTTCGAACATTGCGCAGCCCTTTGGCAATCAAGAAAGCGCCCATCCTGGGATGGGCGCAGGGTCGTTACTTGCCGCTGTAAAGATTCAGATCGCCAAAGTGCTTTTGCTGAACTGCTGCGTAGGTGCCATTGTCGTGCAGTGCTTTGAGGCCTTTGTCCAGAAGCGCTTTGAGCTCCTGATTGCCTTTAGTGATGCCCACCGCCGTCTTCTCTGGCATTAACTCGCTGTCGATCTGCTTGCTGACCTGGAAATCGGCGCCTTGTGGTGACCTCAAAAAGCTCAATTCAGCTTGCAGCTTTTCCTGGATCGAGGCATCCAGGCGACCGGAGACCAGGTCGGCATAGACCTGATCCTGGTTCGCATAGGCCTGGGTTTCTACACCCGCCTTGTCCAGTACGGCTTTGGCGTAGGCTTCCTGGATAGAGCCTTGTTCGTAGCCGACTTTTTTGCCTTTGAGCGATACTGGATCAATGTCGATGGCCGCGCCTTTCTTGAACACCAGGACAGTTGGGCTCGAGAACAGCTCGCTGGAAAAATCGATGACTTTCTCACGGGCTGGAGTGACCGTCATGGACGAGAGCACGCCGTCGAACTTGTTGGCCCTGAGGCCCGGAATCATGCCGTCGAAATCGCTTTCGACCCATTTGCACTTGACCTTCAGTTCGGCACAGATGGCATTACCCAGATCGATATCGAAGCCCACCAGGCTGCCATCGGCAGCCTTGGACTCAAAGGGCGCATAGGACGGATCGACGCCAAAGCGCAACTCCTTGTACTCCTTGGCCAGCGCGGAACCGGCAGCGACACAGAGAGCCACCGCAGAAAGGGTCAGAAATGCTTTTTTCATTGTTATATTCCTAATATCCAACATGAGCGCTTGTGGCGCATGAGTACTGTTACTGGAACTTGCATGACGTACAGAAACGAAACCTGAAGTTCATCTTGTTGCTCTCGCACCGTTCGGCTCTGCCGAAAAAATCGTCAGGCGCAGAGCAGTGAGCCTGAGCGCACAGGCTCTTGCCCCGCGACAAACGTCAGCTCGGTATTGGCTTCGGTGAAACGCTCGATCACCCGCGCGTAGAAAACGCCAGCCACGCTGCTGTAGAGCGTGCTGACTTGGCCGCTGAGTGGATCGACAACATCGGCCAGCGCGGTGCCTGGTTCGACCCTGCTGCCAATCGGTGCGCGGTATGCAACCACTCCGGCGTGTGGAGCATTGAGTATCTCCACCCCGGCCAAAGGCGTCGGCTCACACAAGGGTGTCGGCACCTTGGCCTGTGCATCAGCGATCAACCCCAGGTGCCCGAGGTACGCCAACAGCGCATCGGCATCGCGCGTCGCTAGCTCGTGACTAACATCGAACAGGCCGCGCAGTTCTAACGTGGCGGAGAAGGTTGCCAGCGGAATCGGCAGATGTGGGAAGCGCTGTTGGAGCTTGTCCCAGATGGCCGTGAAGGATTCGTCGAAACTAAAGGTTTTGGCGTCAGGCCCACCCTGCTCGGTGGCATGCAGAACGGCATGTGCACCGGTGAAGCCGGCCAGTACTCGCGCCTGATCCTGCTGTTTGCTGTGTGCGTAAATGTGCACCATGGCCTCACTGTCGCAATGCACATCGATGACGTAGTCAGCAGCACTGGCCAGGCGCAGCAGAGTCAGGCGCAAGGATTCCAGCTCGGTGAGTGGCTGCAATGCTCCGAGGCGTTCGCGGGTGCAGCGACGTATCAGCACGACGTTGGCAACGGGATCGGTGCCAAGTTCACGGCTAACCTGCTCGCCCACGAGTTCGGCGAGATCGAGGTAGTGGCGGTTGAAATTCTCTCGGCTGGACAGCTCAAAGCGGCCGAGCTGACGCCCGAATACATAGTTGCCGAGGCCGATCGGGTTGGCGATCGGCACCAGTACCACCTCACCCGTCAGCCGGCCAGCGGCCTCAAGCGTCAGCAGGTGGTTCTTGAGGTGGTGCAAAACCAGCATGCCGGGGTGCTCATCGGCATGCAGACCGGCCTGCAGGTAAACCTTTTTGCCCTGCCCCTGTGGCCCGAAATGCAGGCTGATGACTTCACGTGGTGCGCCAAGGGTCTGCGCTATAAGCGCATGTCGATGCTCTTGCATGGGAATATCCAAATGATTGGTTCAGACGAGTGCAGCAGCACCGGGGTAGTAGCTTTTCTACCTGCAACGCCTTGGCGCGACAGGTAGACGTCTTAGGCATGACACCGGTTAAGAGTGCGATTACGTCGACGCCAAACTACGCGATATTCACTTTCATTCCATACACAGCAGCCCCTAAGATGAACGTACCTGTATTGGTCGAAAAGGCTGCACACCCCCTCATGAGTTCGCCTCAAAAGACATCCCGTATTGGTCGGCTGGTGGAGCATTTTTCGCAATTGATCGATCAGGCCAAGCTGGCCCAGGGCGCCCGCTTGCCATCCATTCGTGCCGCAGCCAAGGAGTTCGAGGTCAGTACCTTCACCGTGGTACAGGCTTATGATCGCCTGGTCGCTTTGAGTTATGTCGAGGTGCGCAAAGGCGCTGGCTTCTTTGTCGCCCAGGCCTCGCCAAGTATCGAGCAGCAACGCAGCGCAGCCCCGCTGGGGGATGTCTATTGGCTGCTGGATGATGCGTTCCATCCGGATACTGATGCCTTGCAACCCGGGAGCGGCGGCCTGCCCGATAGCTGGCTGGATGAGACGGGCCTTCGCCTGGCCATGCGCAGCCTTGCTCGTGGCTCTGGACTGATTGCCGAGTATGGTGAGTCTCGTGGCCTGCTGGTCCTTCGACAATGGCTGCAGCGCCATCTGAACGAGCGAGGGGTACCCGTACAAAGTGAGCAAATCTTGCTTACCCAGGGCGCCAGCCAGGCGCTCAACATAGTGATCAACGCCCTGCTGCACCCGGGTGATTGTGTGCTGGTCGACGACCCGGGCTATATCAACCTGCTGTCTAATCTGCGTGACCACAAAGTCAAAATAATCGGGGTACCCTGGACCCCACAGGGGCCGGATGTGGAGAAGCTTGGCGAGCTGCTGACCCTGCATCGGCCCAAGGCCTTTTTCACCAATCCGTGGCTGCAGAATCCAACCGGCGCCAGTTATAGCCCGGCGGTAGCCCATCGCGTGCTGCAACTTGCCGATACTCATGATTGCTGGATCGTTGAGGATGACGTGCATGGTCAGTTGGTACCGAACAACCAGCCAACGCTGGCCGCCCTCGACAACCTGCAGCGGGTGATTCATATCGGCAGCATTTCTAAAAGCATGGCCCCCTCGCTGCGGGTTGGCTTCGTCACCGCCGAACCGGCAGTGGCCGAAGCTTTGCTGCACTACAAGATGACCACCGGCCTCTACAGTTCGCAGCTTTGCGAGAGGCTCGCGTTGCAGATGCTCAATGACGGTACCCAGCGCAAACGCTGCCAGAGGCTGCGCGATCGTTTAGTGCAGGCGCAGGTGTTTGCTCGCCAGCAACTGCAACAGCTCGGCTGGCAATGCTGGGCCCCCATCGCACCGGCGCCGTATCTGTGGATCGGTAGCGGCCAGGAAGGTTTCGATCCGGTGGCTCTGACACGCGCAGGGCTCAAGCAGAATATCCTGCTGTCCCCCGGCTGCATCTTCCGCCCCGACCTGGAAGTCACCCCCTGGCTTCGCTTTAACGCGGCCTTTGGCGAAGACCCGGCAGTCTGGCGCTTTCTCGCCGAAAGCCAGGGAAACAAGCCACGAACGGCTTAACGCCAGCCGACTTCCTCCCACGTTTTTTTTGCGCGCGATAAAGACCGACTGGCGCCCCATGGTGGCGCGCAATGCTCCTGCATGCGTCTTTAGTTATTTTCACGGGCTGAAAACGAAATCGCGCGCAAGCCTGCTCCTACAGAAGCGGGCTTGCGCGCGATAGGGACAAAAGGTCCCCTCCCCGATTACAAGCTAGGCAGCAAT
>NZ_CATKPT010000039.1:0-27223 GCF_949768125.1 Pseudomonas sp. IT-P253
CGGTTGGCCAACCGCAACCTGCGCATCATGTGGGTGCTGCTGCAAAACGAGCAGACCTATCATCGCCAACCGGCCACTGGCCAGAGGCCGTGATGAGGGGCTGATCAAGCGTCATCGACAGAGTTCTGCCACCGGGGCGCTGAGCCGCCTCAACCCATGCTGAAGAACATTGACCCCAGGTCAGACCGTCGCGGATAGATGCCTGAGCTGCTACCGGCCCTCGAGGCCTCAATGTAATGGGCATACCGCGAGCTTACCCAATGTTGGCCAGAAGCCGATGAAGGCTTCCTCGAATAGGCCTTATACATAGATGCAACCGGGTAGCAGTGTTCAAAAGCGGGTTGAAAGTGGGGGCGAGTCCATACATAGCAGCTGGCGAAGCCTGCGTTCGAGCGCAAAGCGGTCGTAAAACCTGAGACCTCATTCCTTCAGGTAATACGCGTCAACCCAATTGCGAGCGCTTCGCGCTCGAACGCAGGCTTCGCCAGCTGCTACAAGGAATGTGTATCGACCAATAGGCTGTGGCCGTTTGCCGCACTTTCGCCTGCCGGGCCCCGTGCTTGGTTATACTCCGTGCGATCCGCCTGGAGCGCTCATCAGGAGAGCTCATGCTCGCCGCCGTTCACATCACTTCCGCCACTCGCCAGAATCTCTGGCGGCTGACGTTCATCCGCACGTTGGTACTGGCCGCTCAAGCCGGTTCCGTTGGTCTGGCCTACTGGCTCGAGTTACTGCCGCTGCCCTGGTTTCAACTGGCTGCGACCCTCGTTTGCTCGATGTTGTTGTGTACGTTCACGGCGATTCGCCTGCGCACTTCATGGCCGGTTACCGAGCTCGAATACGCGGTGCAACTGGCCTGCGACCTGTTTATCCACAGTGCCTTGCTGTATTTCTCCGGCGGATCGACCAATCCCTTCGTCTCTTATTACCTGGTGCCGTTGACCATCGCCGCGGTGACGCTGCCATGGCGTTATTCGGTGGTGCTGTCGGGCATCGCGCTGACGATGTATACCTTGTTGCTGGCGCGCTTCTATCCGCTGCAAACCTTCCCGATCGCCCGGGAAAACCTGCAGGTTTATGGGATGTGGCTGAGTTTCGCCCTGGCCGCAGCAGTCATCACCTTTTTCGCCGCGCGCATGGCTGAAGAGCTGCGTCGCCAGGAAGAGCTGCGTGCCATCCGTCGCGAAGAGGGCCTGCGCGACCAGCAATTGCTGGCCGTTGCGACTCAGGCTGCGGGTGCCGCGCATGAACTGGGTACGCCGCTGGCGACCATGAGCGTGTTGCTCAAGGAAATGCGCCAGGACCATCACGACCCGCTGTTGCAGGACGATCTGAGCGTGCTGCAGGACCAGGTCAAACTCTGCAAAGAGACCTTGCAACAACTTGTTCGGGCGGCGGAGGCCAATCGCCGTCTGGCGGTGGAGATGCAGGACGTCACCGACTGGCTCGACGAAGCCCTGAACCGCTGGCACCTGATGCGCCCGGAAGCCAGTTACCGCTTCCAGCGACTGGGCCAAGGCGCGGTGCCACGCATGGCGCCGCCGCCGGACCTGACCCAGGCGCTGCTGAATTTGCTGAACAACGCCGCCGACGCATGCCCCGAAGGGCTGCAAGTGACGCTGGACTGGAATGCCGAGGACTTGACCATCAGCATTCGCGACCACGGCGCCGGTGTGCCGCTGGCCATTGCCGAACAAATCGGCAAACCATTTTTTACCACTAAGGGCAAAGGTTTCGGCCTGGGCCTGTTTTTGAGCAAGGCCAGCGTGACACGCGCCGGCGGCTCAGTGAAACTCTACAGTCATGAGGAAGGTGGCACGCTCACCGAGCTGCGCCTGCCCCGTGTCGCCCGAGGAGACGAACATGAGTGACGAAATCCAAGTCGAAGCCGAAGGTGAAGAGCTGCCGCATTTGCTGCTGGTAGACGACGACGCAACTTTTACCCGCGTAATGGCCCGTGCCATGGCCCGCCGTGGTTTTCGCGTCAGTACCGCCGGGTCCGCCGAAGAAGGCCTGACCATCGCTCAAGCCGACCTGCCGGACTACGCCGCGCTGGACCTGAAAATGGACGGTGACTCCGGCCTGGTGCTGTTGCCCAAGCTGTTGGAGCTGGACCCGGAAATGCGCGTGGTGATTCTCACCGGCTATTCGAGCATTGCCACCGCCGTCGAGGCGATCAAGCGCGGCGCCTGTAATTATCTGTGCAAACCGGCGGACGCTGATGACGTGCTGGCCGCGTTGTTGTCCGAACATGCCGACCTCGACACCCTGGTGCCGGAAAACCCGATGTCGGTCGACCGCTTGCAGTGGGAACACATCCAGCGCGTGCTGACGGAACACGAAGGCAACATCTCCGCCACGGCCCGCGCCTTGGGCATGCACCGCCGCACGCTGCAGCGCAAACTGCAGAAGCGCCCCGTTCGTCGCTGAACCTGTGCTGAACGAATGCCGGCCACTCCTCGCGACAAACCGAGCCGATCATCTATGATCGGTTCGTGCGTGTTCTTTTCTTTACCGAGTCTGAACCATGAATCAGAACGCTGAATATTCCGCGGTCAACGATGCTGTGCGCGGGCAGTTTTTTCGCAAAGTCTGGGCGATAACCACACCTTACTGGCGCAGTGAAGAAAAGGTCATGGCCTGGACGCTGCTGATCGCGGTGATTGCGCTGTCACTGATCAGCGTGGGGATCTCGGTGTGGTTCAACACCTGGTACAAGGATTTCTACAATGCCCTGCAGAAGAAGGACGAAGCCGCGTTCTGGCAGCTGATTCTGTATTTCTGCGCGATTGCGGCAGTGGCGATTGTCGGGGCCGTGTACCGGCTGTACCTGACTCAGATGCTGACCATCCGCTGGCGGGCGTGGCTCACTGAAAAACATTTCGCCCGCTGGCTCGGCGACAAGAATTACTACCAGCTGGAGCAGGGCGGTTACACCGATAACCCGGACCAGCGGATTTCCGAAGACCTCAACAACTTCACCACGAACACCTTGAGCCTGGGCGTTGGTCTAATTCGCAACGTGGTCAGCCTGGTATCGTTTTCGATCATTCTGTGGGGCGTCTCGGGCAGCATTGAAGTATTGGGCTTTACCATTCCCGGCTATATGTTCTGGTGTGTACTGGTCTATGCCGCGGTCGGTAGCTGGTTGACGCATTTGATCGGTCGTCGCTTGATCGGTCTGAACAACCAACAACAACGCTTCGAAGCCGACCTGCGTTTCTCCATGGTCCGGGTTCGCGAGAATGCCGAAAGTATTGCCCTGTACAATGGCGAGCCCAATGAAAATCGTCGCTTGAGCAACCGTTTCGGCATGGTCTGGCACAATTTCTGGGACATCATGAAGGTGTCCAAGCGTCTGACTTTCTTCACCTCCGGTTACACCCAGGCCGCCATCATCTTTCCGTTCATTGTTGCCGCGCCACGCTACCTCTCTGGCAAGATCGAACTCGGTGAGCTGATGCAAATCGGCTCGGCGTTCGGCAACGTTCAGGAGAGTTTCAGCTGGTTTATCAGTGCGTACCAGGACCTCGCCTCCTGGCGTGCCACCTGTGATCGTCTGCTGAGTTTCCGTCAGGCCATGACTGATAACGAAGACCGCCAACCGGCCATCGACGTACAGAATCAGGGCTCGGACCTGAAAATACACAACCTGGGCCTCGACCTGGCCGATGGTCGTCACCTGCTGACCAACGCCGACTTGACGGTGGAGGAGGGCGAGCGGGTGATGCTTAGCGGCCGTTCCGGTAGTGGCAAGTCGACCTTGCTGCGGGCGATGGGGCATTTGTGGCCGGCTGGCCATGGCAGCATTCGTCTGCCGGCAGCGCGTTATCTGTTCCTGCCGCAAAAGCCGTATCTGCCGATTGGCACCTTGCGTGACGTGCTGAGTTATCCACAAGCCGGCGATACCTATACGCACGAGCGCTACGTTCATGTGCTGGAAGCGTGTCGCCTGCCACACCTCGTTGCCCGTCTCGACGAAGCCAATCACTGGCAGCGCATGTTGTCGCCGGGTGAACAGCAACGTCTGGCCTTCGCTCGTGCGCTGCTGTATGCGCCGCAATGGCTGTACATGGACGAGGCGACCTCGGCGATGGACGAAGAGGACGAAGCGTCGCTGTATCAGGCGTTGATCGATGAGTTGCCGGGGCTGAGCATCGTCAGCGTCGGGCATCGCAGCAGCCTGAAGCGCTTCCATGCGCGGCACATTCGTATCGACAATGGTCACCTGGTGGATCAAGCCGTCACCGCCTGATCACCATCCCCTTCTGTAGGAGCGAGGCTTGCCCGCGAAGAACGATAACGTGGTCCTAAGTGGAAACCGCGTGATGGCCTTCGCGGGCAAGCCTCGCTCCTACAGAGGGCGGTGGGTGATCGTACAACTCGCATGAGATATGATGCGGTTTCAGCCGATTTTTTCGAGTAAGACGTTCACCATGGAAAACCCGATCGACGCACCTCGCCTCCCTCGCAAGCGCCGCAGCCTCGCTCAGGAACTGGTGACGGTGCTGTCCGAGCAGATCCGCGACGGTCACCTCAAACGCGGCGACAAATTGCCTACCGAGTCGGCGATCATGGATGCCCATGGCGTCAGCCGCACCGTGGTGCGTGAAGCGATTTCCCGTTTGCAGGCCGCCGGGCAGGTGGAAACCCGCCACGGCATCGGCACTTTCGTGCTCGATACTCCGAGCCCGAGCGGTTTCCGGATCGACCCGGCGACCGTGGTGACCCTGCGTGACGTGTTGGCGATCCTCGAACTGCGCATCAGCCTCGAAGTGGAGTCTGCCGGCCTCGCGGCGCAACGTCGCAGCACCGAGCAGCTGGCGTTGATGCGCGCCGCCCTGGACGCGCTGAATGAAAGCGCCTCCCATGCCAGCGATGCCGTGGCTTCGGACTTCCAGTTCCACCTGCAAATTGCCCTGGCGACCGGCAACCGCTACTTCACCGACATCATGACCCACCTGGGCACCAGCATCATTCCGCGCACCCGCCTCAACTCGGCGCGCCTGGCTCATGATGACCAGCAGCACTACATGAATCGTCTCAGCCGTGAGCACGAGGAAATTTACGACGCGATTGCCCGCCAGGATTCCGATGCGGCACGGGCCGCGATGCGATTGCACCTGACCAACAGCCGTGAGCGTTTGCGTCACGCCCATGAAGAGGCAGAGGCGCAGCGCGGCTAACTGGATCATTCCCACGCTCTGCGTGGAAATGATCAGGTGAAGGATCGCTGATTACGCTTCGATATGAAGCAGCAGCGGTTCGGAGCAAGGCTCGAAGCTGGACTCATCGAGGAATTTGTAACGTAGCTCCACTGCTCGATTCTTGTACTTTTCCAGCTCGGCCTTGGGAATTTCCAGTTCGATTCCCTTGCGCGTCGTTATCGCATCGTCGATGGGGTCATCCCAGATGCCTGTCGGTACATCATGGCTATCCCACTCGGGATATTCCGCGTCCGCCCCAAGAATCAGATAGACAGTCCAGTCAGGCGGGATTTCGTCGGAGTCCGGGATAAGGACGTTCAGCGTGTCATTCAGGCTCGACAACGTCACGGTAACTTTTTCAGGTTCGTGACCCGGGAGCTGAGGAAGAACGGGTGGGGCAAAAGTCATGAGGATTCGCACTCCCTGCGAAGTTGGCCGTGATTCATTTACGGCGGTTTCTTTAGTGTAGAAGCCGCTGGCTTAGGGGTTGGGTCCAACCGTTTCAGGCTATGACGGCCTTGATTCCCGCGCTCGTATGACTCTTCTGACAACGTATCTCTGAATCCCTGAACAAAATCGGTGCCCGTAATTTCCCTGGTTGCTGGCGCTTGCCGAGGCTTTTTTGGCAAATAATCCGGGCCTGGCGATGAAATACAGTTGACGGTTGTATTTATAGTTGTACGATGACTTACAACTCGGCCGCAGGCTGAACGCATTTCACTCACTCACACACATACGTTGCTACCCAGGGTGTTCGAATAATGAATCCACAAGAACTGAAGTCCATCCTCTCTTCCGGCCTGCTGTCCTTCCCGGTGACCGATTTCAATGCTCAGGGCGATTTCCATCGCACGGGCTACATCAAACGTCTCGAGTGGCTGGCTCCCTACGGCGCCACGGCGTTGTTCGCCGCGGGTGGCACCGGTGAGTTTTTCTCTCTGGCGGCCAGCGAATATTCGGAAATCATCAAGACCGCCGTCGACACCTGCGAAACCAGCGTGCCGATTTTGGCCGGTGTCGGTGGTTCTACCCGTCAAGCCATCGAATACGCGCAGGAAGCCGAGCGTCTGGGCGCCAAGGGCCTGTTGCTGCTGCCGCACTACCTGACTGAAGCCAGCCAGGACGGCGTTGCCGCCCACGTTGAAGCGGTGTGCAAATCGGTAAAAATCGGCGTAGTGGTTTACAACCGTAACGTCTGCCGCCTGACGGCTCCGTTGCTGGAACGTCTGGCAGAGCGCTGCCCGAACCTGATCGGCTACAAGGATGGCCTGGGCGATATCGAGTTGATGGTGTCGATCCGTCGCCGCCTCGGTGACCGCTTCAGCTACCTGGGTGGTTTGCCGACCGCAGAAGTTTACGCCGCCGCCTACAAGGCGCTGGGCGTACCGGTTTACTCCTCGGCGGTGTTCAACTTCATCCCGAAAACCGCGATGGATTTCTACCACGCCATTGCTCGCGATGATCATGCCACCGTCGGCAAGATCATCGATGACTTCTTCCTGCCGTACCTGGACATCCGTAACCGCAAAGCCGGCTACGCGGTGAGCATCGTCAAGGCCGGGGCAAAAATTGCCGGCTATGACGCCGGTCCTGTGCGTGCACCGCTGACCGATCTGACGGGCGAAGAGTACGAAATGCTCGCCGCGCTGATCGACAAGCAAGGCGCGCAATAACACTGATTAAGCAAGGCCGCTGAGCAATCAGCGGCTTTTTGCGTGAGGACTTCTTTTTAGGGGAAAGCCCGTGGCAGATACAAAGCGTTTTGATAACTACATCAACGGCGAATGGGTTGCCGGCAGTGAATATTGCAGCAACATCAACCCGTCCGAACTGACCGATACCATCGGTGAATACGCCAAAGCCGATCTGGCACAGGTCCATGCCGCCATCGACGCCGCGCGCGCCGCGTTCCCGGCCTGGTCGACTTCGGGTATTCAGGCTCGTCACGATTCACTGGACAAAGTCGGTACTGAAATCCTCGCCCGCCGCGAAGAGCTCGGCACCTTGCTGGCTCGGGAAGAGGGCAAGACTCTGCCTGAAGCCATCGGCGAAGTGACTCGCGCCGGTAACATCTTCAAGTTCTTCGCCGGTGAATGCCTGCGTCTGTCCGGCGACTACCTGCCGTCGGTACGTCCGGGTGTGAACGTTGAAGTGACTCGCGAAGCGCTGGGCGTTGTTGGCCTGATCACGCCGTGGAACTTCCCGATAGCAATCCCTGCGTGGAAAATCGCCCCGGCCCTGGCGTACGGCAACTGCGTCGTGTTGAAACCGGCTGATCTGGTTCCGGGTTGTGCCTGGGCACTGGCTGAAATCATCTCCCGCGCAGGCTTCCCGGCTGGCGTGTTCAACCTGGTGATGGGCAGCGGTCGAGTAGTTGGCGATGCACTGGTTCAGAGCCCGAAAGTGGATGGCATCAGCTTCACCGGCTCCGTCGGTGTGGGTCGTCAGATCGCCGTTAGCTGTGTCGCGCGCCAGGCCAAGGTTCAATTGGAAATGGGGGGCAAGAACCCACAGATCATTCTCGACGACGCCGACCTCAAGCAAGCGGTCGAGCTGTCGGTACAGAGTGCGTTCTACTCCACCGGTCAGCGTTGCACCGCATCGAGCCGTTTCATCGTCACCGCCGGCATCCATGACCGGTTCGTCGAAGCCATGGCTGAGCGCATGAAGTCGATCAAGGTCGGTCACGCCCTGAAAGCCGGCACCGACATCGGTCCAGTGGTTTCCCAGGCGCAACTTGAACAGGACCTGAAGTACATCGACATCGGCCAGTCCGAAGGTGCGCGTCTGGTCAGTGGCGGTGGTTTGGTGACCTGCGATACCGAAGGCTACTACCTCGCGCCAACGCTGTTTGCCGACAGTGAAGCCGCGATGCGCATCAGTCGCGAAGAGATTTTTGGCCCGGTGGCCAACGTCGTTCGCGTCGCCGATTACGACGCCGCGCTGGCCATGGCCAACGACACTGAATTCGGTCTGTCGGCGGGCATCGCCACGACGTCGCTGAAGTACGCCAACCACTTCAAACGTCACTCCCAGGCCGGGATGGTGATGGTCAATCTGCCGACGGCAGGTGTGGATTACCACGTTCCCTTCGGCGGGCGTAAAGGTTCATCCTATGGATCCCGCGAGCAAGGTCGCTACGCACAAGAGTTCTACACCGTGGTGAAAACCAGCTACATCGGCTCATAACGCAATAACCCCCTGTAGGAGCGAGCTTGCTCGCGATGGTCTTGAGGACGCGGCGCTCCACCTGATGCCCCGCGTCATCGTTGACCACCATCGCGAGCAAGCTCGCTCCTACAGGTGAATAAACAGTTTTACCCGCGCATAAAAATAATCAGTGGGAGTACATCTACCATGCAAGCGACCAAGCCGACCCACGTCCGCTATTTGATTTTGCTCATGCTGTTTCTGGTGACCACGATCAACTACGCCGACCGGGCCACTATCGCGATTGCGGGCTCCAGCCTGCAAAAAGACCTCGGCATCGACGCGGTCACCCTCGGTTATATTTTCTCGGCGTTCGGTTGGGCCTACGTGGCCGGGCAAATTCCCGGTGGCTGGTTACTGGACCGTTTTGGCTCGAAAAAAGTCTACGCGCTGAGCATTTTCACCTGGTCGTTGTTCACCGTGCTGCAGGGTTATGTCGGTGAGTTTGGTATGTCGACGGCGATCGTTGCGCTGTTCATGCTGCGCTTTTTGGTGGGCCTGGCCGAAGCGCCATCGTTTCCTGGCAACGCACGCATTGTGGCGGCCTGGTTCCCGACGGCTGAACGCGGTACCGCGTCGGCGATCTTCAACTCGGCTCAATACTTCGCCACCGTGTTGTTTGCGCCGCTGATGGGCTGGATTGTCTACACCTTCGGCTGGCAGCATGTGTTCGTGGTCATGGGCAGCATCGGCGTCGTGTTCTCGCTGATCTGGCTGAAGGTTATCCACAGTCCGCGCCAACACCCGATGATCAACGAGGCCGAGTTCAAGCACATCGCCGACAACGGCGGTCTGGTGGACATGGATCAGGATAAAAGCAACGGCAAAGGCAAGCGCGCCGACGGCCCGAAGTGGGATTACGTGCGTCAGTTGCTCACCAACCGCATGATGCTCGGCGTGTACCTGGGCCAATACTGCATCAACGGCATCACATATTTTTTCCTGACCTGGTTCCCGGTTTATCTGGTGCAAGAGCGCGGCATGACGATCCTCAAGGCGGGTTTCATCGCCTCGTTGCCGGCAATCTGCGGGTTCATTGGCGGGGTGCTCGGCGGCATCATTTCCGACTATTTGCTGCGCAAGGGCCGCTCCCTGACGTTCGCCCGCAAAGCGCCAATCATCGGCGGCTTGTTACTGTCGACCACCATCGTTGCCTGCAACTACGTTGATGTTGAATGGATGGTCGTCGGCTTCATGGCCCTGGCGTTCTTCGGTAAAGGCGTGGGCGCACTGGGCTGGGCAGTTGTCTCGGACACTTCACCGAAGCAGATTGCCGGATTGAGCGGTGGCCTGTTCAACATGTTCGGCAATATCGCTTCGATCACCACCCCGATTGTCATCGGCTACATCATCAGCTCTACCGGTTCGTTCAAGTGGGCGCTGGTGTTTGTCGGTTGCAACGCACTGGTCGCGGTGTTCAGCTACCTGGTGATCGTCGGCCCGATCAAACGTGTGGTACTCCAGGAACCGCCTGTCAGCGGTCCTGAAACAAACAACAAAATGTCTCAAGCGCATTCCTGAGGAGCGGCGTCATGCAGTTGATTGAACATTCAGACTCGCCGCGCTACATCCGCCTGCACGAGCGGGACAACGTAGTGATCGTGGTCAATGACCAAGGCGTGCCGGCCGGCACCGAGTTTCCAGACGGGCTGGTCACCGTGGACTTCGTGCCACAGAGCCACAAGGTCACCCTGGAAGACATTCCCGAGGGTGGCCAGGTGATTCGTTACGGCCAGACCATTGGCTACGCGCTGCAGCCGATTCCGCGCGGCAGCTGGGTCAAGGAAGATCAATTGCGCATGCCCACCGCGCCACCGCTGGACAGCCTGCCGCTGTCCACCGAAGTGCCGGCCGCGCAAGCACCGCTGGAAGGCTTTACATTCGAGGGGTATCGCAACGCCGACGGCACCGTCGGCACGCGCAACATTCTTGGCATCACCACGACGGTTCAGTGCGTGACCGGTGTGCTTGATCATGCGGTCAAGCGTATCAAGGATGAATTGCTGCCCAAGTACCCGAACGTCGATGACGTGGTCGCGCTGACCCACAGTTACGGCTGTGGCGTGGCCATCACCGCCACCGACGCCTACATCCCGATCCGTACCGTGCGCAACCTGGCGCGCAACCCGAACCTGGGGGGCGAGGCGTTGGTCATCAGCCTGGGCTGCGAGAAATTGCAGGCCGGGCAGGTGATGCACGAAAACGACCGTTCAGTGGACTTGAGCGATCCATGGCTGTATCGCTTGCAGGATTCGAGTCATGGTTTCACCGAGATGATCGAGCAGATCATGGCGCTGGCCGAGACCCGTTTGAAGAAACTCGATCAACGTCGTCGGGAAACCGTGCCGGCCTCAGAGCTGATCCTCGGCATGCAGTGCGGCGGCAGCGATGCGTTCTCCGGCATCACCGCCAACCCGGCGCTGGGTTTTGCTTCCGACCTGCTGCTGCGGGCTGGCGCGACGGTGATGTTTTCCGAAGTCACCGAAGTGCGTGACGCGATTTACCTGTTGACCTCCCGGGCGGAAACCAAAGAAGTCGCCCAGGAACTGGTGCGGGAAATGGACTGGTACGATCGCTACCTGGCCAAAGGCGAAGCGGATCGCAGCGCCAACACCACGCCGGGAAACAAGAAGGGCGGGTTGTCGAACATTGTCGAGAAGTCCCTGGGGTCGATCGTCAAATCCGGCAGCAGCGCCATCAACGGCGTGCTGGGCCCTGGCGAACGCTTCAAGCGTAAGGGGCTGATTTTCTGCGCGACCCCGGCCAGTGACTTTGTCTGCGGGACATTGCAGTTGGCGGCAGGGATGAACCTGCATGTATTTACCACTGGGCGCGGCACGCCTTACGGTTTGGCGATGGCGCCGGTGGTGAAGGTGTCGACCCGGACCGAGCTGGCGCAACGCTGGCCGGATTTGATCGACATTGATGCCGGGCGGATTGCGACCGGGCGGGCGTCGATCGAGGACCTTGGGTGGGAGTTGTTCCACTACTACCTGGACGTGGCCAGCGGCAGGAAGCAGACGTGGGCGGAGCAGCATAAGCTGCATAACGACATCACCTTGTTCAACCCGGCGCCGATCACTTAAGACCGCGTTATCGTTCTTCGCGGGCAAGCCTCGCTCCTACAGTTCAGGTCATAACACGTATGACACAATCCTGTAGGAGCGAGCGGTGCGGCGATCCGACTTGCCCGCGAAGGCGGTCTACCAGACGCCAACGCCTCGGGTGGCTTATCATTAGCCCCCTAACGACGCTCACCCAAGGTTCCCCCCCGGCATGCTGGCTATCTTCCTCGAAACCCTGAACATCACCGCGCCGGTGTTTGCCATGCTGTTTCTGGGGGTGCTGCTCAAGCGCATCGACTGGATCAACGACAACTTCATCCACACAGCGTCGGCCCTGGTGTTCAACGTCACCATGCCGGCGTTGCTGTTTCTGGGCATCCTGCATGCCGACCTGAACGCAGCCTTGCAACCCGCGCTATTGATCTACTTCTCGGTCGCGACCCTGGTGTGTTTCGCCATTGCCTGGTGCTGGGCAATCTGGAAATGCCCGCGAGAAGACCGGGGGATTTATACCCAAGGCGCCTTTCGCGGTAATAACGGCGTCATCGGTCTCGCGCTGGCCGCAAGCATGTACGGCGATTACGGGATTTCCCTCGGGGCGATTCTCGCCGCGCTGGTGATCCTGTTGTACAACACGCTGTCGACCATTGTGCTGGCGGTGTACAGCCCGGTGATCAAGTCCGACCCGTGGAGCATTTTCAAAAGTGTGATGATCAACCCGTTGATCATCAGCGTGATTGCGGCGGCGCCGTTTGCGTATTTCAAGATCGGATTGCCGGGTTGGCTGGAAACGTCCGGCCAGTATCTGGCGCAAACCACGTTGCCGTTGGCGCTGATCTGTATCGGTGGCACGTTGTCGCTGGCGGCCTTACGCGAAAGCGGCAACATGGCGCTGAGCTCAAGCCTGGTGAAGATGATCGGCCTGCCGGTGCTGGCAACCCTGGGGGCATGGCTGTGGGGCTTTCGTGGGGCGGAGCTGGGGATTCTGTTTCTGTACTTCGGCAGCCCGACCGCCGCCGCCAGTTTTGTCATGGCCCGTCAGGCCAATGGCAATCATGAGCTGGCGGCAGCGATCATCGTGATCACCACCTTGATGGCGGCGGTTACCACTAACATGGGGATCTTTTTGTTGCAGTGGGGCGGGTGGATCTAACTTCGCAATTTGTGGTGTTGTTTAGGTCCGTTCGCGGGCAAGCCTCGCTCCTTGTAGGAGCGAGGCTTGCCCGCGAAGGCGATGGCCCTGCTTACTAAGGCTTCTGGTAGGTATCAATCACTTCCTGCGCCGCGCGAAACGCATCGATCGCTGCCGGTACGCCGGCGTACACCGCGCAATGCAGCAGCGCTTCGCGAATCTCTTCCACAGTGCAGCCATTGTTCAGCGCACCCCGCACGTGACCTTTCAATTCTTGCGGGCACTTCAGCGCAGTCAGCGCGGCGAGGGTGATCAGGCTGCGGGTTTTCAGCGGCAAGCCTTCGCGATTCCACACGCCGCCCCAAGCGTGTTCATTGACGAAGTCCTGCAATGGCTGGGTGAACTCGGTGGCATTGCCCAGTGCGCGGTCGACGAAGGCGTCGCCCATCACTTGGCGGCGCACTTCAACGCCGGGCTTTTTATTGTCGTTCATGGCAATTCCCTCTTGTGGTGTTGGCGACGCCAGGCGCGTAGCGACGTGAACAGCAAAAACGCCACCAGCGCCGGCAGGACGAAAAACAGCATCAGGTGTTCGAGCTTGCCGGCCAGTGGCATGCCGGTGGTGAACGACACCACGTGCAGACCGTAAGCCAGGTACAACCCCAAAAACAGCAGGCCTTCGGCGCGGGTCACCCGGTACCCGGAATAGAACACCGGCAGGCACAGCGTCGCGACACCAAGCATCACCGGCAGGTCGAAATCCAGGGCATTGGGCGATACCGACAGCGGCGACGGTGCAATCAGCGCGGTCACGCCGAGCACGCCCAAGAGATTGAACAGGTTGCTGCCGATCACGTTGCCCACGGCGATTTCCCGTTGACCGCGCAATGCCGCGATCAACGAGGTGGCCAATTCCGGCAGCGAGGTGCTGACGGCGACGATGGTCAAGCCGATGATCCGCTCCGATAGCCCCAGGTCAGTGGCGACCGAAACCGCCGCGCCCAGCAACAAGTGCCCGGCGTAGATCAGCATCGCCAATCCGCCGATGATCATCAGCAGGCTGCTGACCCAGGGCACTTGGTGGCCTTCCTGAGCACTGGATTGCGGTCGGGCCGAATGCCGTGACTGACGCAGCAACAAGCCCAGATACAGCACCAGGGCGGCCAGCAGAATCATCCCGTCCATCCGGGACAGTTCTTCATTCCACGCCAGGACGAACACCAGCAGGCTGGCGCCGATCATCAGTGGAATATCCAGGCGCACCAATTGCCGTGAAACCCGTAGCGGAATGATCAGCGCCGAGAGCCCGAGGGTGACGAGGATGTTGAAAATGCTGCTGCCGATCACGCTGCCGACGGCGATGTCGGCGTTTTGCGCCAGGGTGGCTTGCAGGCTGACTGCCATTTGCGGCGCACTGCTGCCGAGGGCGACAATCGTCAGGCCGATGATCAGCGGTCGCACATGCAGGCGCGCGGCCAGGCGCACGGCGGCGCGCACCATCAGCTCGGCGCCGGCGATCAATAGAAACAAGCCGCTGAGCAATTCAATCACGCTGAGCAGCGGTACATCGGCAAGTCCGAAAATAGTCGGGGCTCCGGCGTTCAGTTGTCGAGGGCTTGTACACGAACCCGCGCGGTGCCACTGCCCAGCATGCCCAACTTCTCGGCCGCCTCATGAGACAGGTCGATCAGCCGTCCACGAGTGTGAGGCCCGCGATCGTTGATACGGACGACACAGGACTTGTCGTTGTTCAGATTGGTGACCTTCACCCGCGTACCGAATGGCAACTGGCGATGGGCGGCGGTCAGGGAATTCTTGTCGAAACGCTCGCCGCTGGCGGTGCGTTTACCTTGGTGTTTGGCGCCGTAATAGGACGCCACACCCGTCTGGTCATAGCCGTGTGGATTGATGATATCGGTGCTGGCGCAACCGGCCAGCAGAGAGAGCAGGGCGCAGGCGCCAAGTAGACGCTTCATTTGAAGGTTTCCCGAAGCAATTGTAGGAGCGAGCCTGCTCGCGATGGGGTGTCAGCTACATAGATGTCGACTGATACTCCATCGCGAGCAAGCTCGCTCCTACAGGGATTTGAGCCAGGCTTGAGATCTGGCTCCATTCTCATCAGCCTTCGAGCTTGCTTTTCAGCAGTTCGTTAACCTGTTGCGGGTTGGCCTTGCCTTTGGAGGCTTTCATGGCCTGGCCGACGAAGAAGCCGAACATCTTGCCGCGTTTGGCTTCGTCTGCCGCGCGGTATTGTTCAACCTGTTCCGCGTTGGCCGCGAGCATTTCATCCAGCACCGCCGAGATTGCGCCCGTGTCGGTGACTTGCTTCAGGCCGCGCTTGTCGATGATCTCGTCCGCGCTGCCTTCGCCGTTGGCCATGGCTTCAAACACCACTTTGGCGATTTTGCCGGAGATGGTGTTGTCGGTGATGCGCAGCAGCATGCCGCCCAGTTGCTCGGCCGAGACCGGCGACTGGTCGATGTCCAGGCCCTGTTTGTTCAACAGGCTGCCCAGCTCAACCATTACCCAGTTGGCCGCCAGTTTGGCGTCGCCGCCGATGCTCACGACTTTCTCGAAGTAATCGGCTTGCTCGCGGCTGGTGGCCAGGACGCTGGCGTCGTAGACCGACAGACCGAACTGCGCCTGGAAGCGCTCGCGTTTCTGCGGTGGCAATTCCGGCAGGGTGGCGCGCACGTCGTTGAGGAACGAGTCTTCAATGACCACTGGCAGCAGGTCCGGATCCGGGAAGTAACGGTAGTCGTTGGCTTCCTCTTTGCTGCGCATCGGACGGGTTTCGTCCTTGTTCGGATCGTACAGGCGGGTCTGCTGGATCACCTTGCCGCCGTCTTCGATCAGTTCGATCTGACGCTGCACTTCGGTGTTGATCGCCTTCTCGATGAAACGGAACGAGTTGACGTTCTTGATCTCGCAGCGCGTGCCGAATTCGGCCTGGCCCTTTGGACGGATCGACACGTTGCAGTCGCAACGCAGCGAACCTTCGGCCATGTTGCCGTCGCAGATGCCGAGGTAGCGCACCAGCGCGTGGACCGCCTTGACGTAAGCCACGGCTTCCTTGGCGCTGCGCATGTCCGGCTCGGAAACGATTTCCAGCAGCGGCGTGCCAGCACGGTTCAGGTCGATGCCGGTGGCACCGGTGAATTCTTCGTGCAGGCTTTTACCGGCGTCTTCTTCCAGGTGCGCGCGGGTGATGCCGACGCGTTTGACCGTGCCGTCTTCCAGGGCGATGTCCAGGTGGCCCTTGCCGACGATCGGCAATTCCATCTGGCTGATCTGGTAGCCCTTTGGCAGGTCGGGGTAGAAATAGTTTTTACGGGCGAACACGTTGTGCTGGCCGATCTCGGCATCGATGGCGAGACCGAACATCACCGCCATGCGCACCGCTTCCTGGTTCAGCACCGGCAGCACGCCGGGCATGCCCAGGTCTACCAGGCTGGCCTGGGTGTTCGGCTCGGAACCGAACGTGGTGGAACTACCGGAAAAGATTTTCGACCGGGTGGTGAGCTGGGTATGAATCTCCAGCCCGATCACGACTTCCCATTGCATGTGTTTCTCCTCAGAAGCCGGTTGGGGTGCGGGTGTGCCAGTCAGTGTTTTGCTGATACTGATGGGCAACGTTCAACAGGCGACCTTCCTGGAAATACGGGGCAAGCAGTTGCACGCCGACCGGCAGACCGTCGACGAAACCGGCGGGCATGGACAAACCTGGCAGGCCCGCGAGGTTGGCGGTGATGGTGTACACGTCTTCCAGGTATGCAGCGACCGGGTCGCTGTTCTTGGCACCGAGCTTCCAGGCCGGGTTCGGCGTGGTTGGGCCGAGGATGATATCGACCTCGTTAAACGCAGCCATGAAGTCGTTCTTGATCAGACGGCGGATCTTCTGCGCCTTCAGGTAGTAGGCGTCGTAGTAACCGGCCGACAGCGCGTAGGCACCGACCATGATCCGGCGTTGTACTTCCGGGCCGAAACCTTCGCCACGGGAACGTTTATACAGGTCGATCAGGTTTTTCGGGTCTTTGCAGCGGTAGCCGAAACGCACGCCGTCGAAACGCGACAGGTTGGACGAGGCTTCCGCCGGGGCGATCACGTAGTACGCAGGAATGGCGTGCTGCATGTTCGGCAGGCTGATTTCCTTGGCCACGGCGCCGAGCTTTTCCAGCTCCTTGACGCTGTTGTGGATCAGCTCGGCGATGCGCGGGTCAAGACCGGCGCTGAAATATTCCTTCGGCACGCCGATGCGCAGGCCTTGCAGCGAACCGTTGAGGCTGGCGCTGTAATCAGGCACCGGCTCGTCGATGCTGGTGGAGTCCTGTGGGTCGAAACCGGCCATGCCTTGCAGCAGGATGGCGCAGTCTTCGGCGGTGCGCGCCAATGGGCCGCCCTGATCGAGGCTGGAGGCGTAAGCGATCATGCCCCAGCGCGAAACGCGACCGTACGTCGGTTTCAGGCCCGTGAGGTTGGTCAGTGCGGCGGGCTGACGGATCGAGCCACCAGTGTCGGTGCCGGTCGCTGCCGGCAACAGACGAGCGGCAACGGCCGCCGCGGAGCCACCGGACGAACCGCCGGGAACGTGTTCGAGGTTCCACGGGTTTTTCACGGCGCCGTAGTAGCTCGACTCGTTGGCCGAACCCATGGCGAATTCGTCCATGTTGGTCTTGCCGAGCGTTACCGCGCCAGCAGCGGCCAGCTTGGCAACCACGGTGGCGTCATACGGGGCTTTAAAGTTGTCGAGCATCTTCGAGCCACAGCTGGTGCGGATGCCCTGGGTGCAGAACAGGTCTTTGTGGGCGATCGGCGCACCGAGCAGGGCGCCGCTCTCACCCTTGGCCCGGCGTGCGTCAGCGGCTTTCGCCTGCTGGAGCGCCAGGTCTTCGGTAACGCTGATGAAGCTGTTGAGCTGCGGATCGAGCTGGGCGATACGCGCCAGCAGGACCTTGGTCAGCTCTTCGGAAGAAAACTTTTTATCGGCGAGTCCGCGAGCGATCTCGGCCAGAGTCAATTGATGCATTGCAGGCTCTTTCCCTTTAGTCGATGACTTTCGGAACCAGGTACAGGCCGTTTTCGACCGCTGGCGCGATGGACTGATAGGCCTCGCGATGATTGGTCTCGGTCACGACGTCTGCACGCAGGCGCTGGCTGGCTTCCAGTGGATGGGCGAGCGGCTCGATACCGTCGGTATTGACCGCCTGCATTTCGTCGACCAGCCCGAGAATGCTGTTCAGGGCCGAAGTGATGTGTGGAAGATCGGCATCATTGAGGCCAAGGCAGGCCAGATGCGCGATTTTTTCCACGTCGGAGCGTTCAAGCGCCATGGGAATCTCCAGTGGAAAACAGAACGGACGGCGTCCGTGTGTTAGATTGTCGGAACACTACCGCATTTCTACGGTCATAAGGCCGCGATTGTGGGGGTTGGTGCACAGAAAAGCGGCCAATTTAACATATTGGCGCCTTGCCCAAAATCCCTGTCGTTGTTAGAGTTTGCCGCACTTTTTTACCCACGCGTTGCCTAGGGTCCCTTTCCCATGTTCAAGAAACTGCGTGGCATGTTTTCCAGCGATCTTTCCATTGACCTGGGCACTGCCAACACCCTTATTTACGTGCGCGAGCGCGGTATCGTCCTGAATGAGCCCTCCGTTGTGGCTATTCGGACACACGGTAACCAGAAAAGTGTCGTTGCTGTCGGCACGGAAGCCAAGCGCATGCTCGGCCGAACGCCGGGCAACATCGCTGCCATTCGTCCGATGAAGGACGGCGTGATCGCCGACTTCAGCGTCTGCGAAAAGATGCTGCAATATTTTATCAACAAGGTTCACGAAAACAGCTTCCTGCAGCCTAGCCCTCGCGTGCTGATCTGCGTTCCGTGCAAATCCACCCAGGTTGAGCGTCGTGCCATCCGTGAGTCGGCCCTCGGTGCCGGTGCCCGTGAAGTATTCCTGATCGAAGAGCCAATGGCCGCTGCGATCGGTGCCGGCCTGCCGGTTGAAGAAGCGCGCGGTTCGATGGTTGTCGATATCGGTGGCGGTACCACTGAAATCGCACTGATCTCCCTGAATGGTGTGGTCTACGCCGAATCCGTACGGGTTGGCGGCGACCGTTTCGACGAAGCGATCATCACTTACGTGCGTCGCAACTACGGCAGCCTGATCGGCGAATCCACCGCCGAGCGCATCAAGCAGGAAATCGGTACGGCTTACCCGGGCGGCGAAGTTCGTGAAGTCGACGTGCGCGGCCGTAACCTGGCCGAAGGCGTTCCACGCGCATTCACCCTGAACTCCAATGAAGTGCTGGAAGCTCTGCAAGAGTCCCTGGCCACCATCGTTCAGGCTGTGAAAAGCGCCCTGGAGCAATCGCCTCCGGAACTGGCTTCCGATATCGCCGAGCGTGGTTTGGTGCTGACCGGTGGTGGCGCCTTGCTGCGCGACCTCGACAAGCTGCTGGCCCAGGAAACCGGACTGCCGGTCATCGTTGCCGAAGACCCGCTGACCTGCGTCGCTCGCGGCGGTGGTCGTGCCTTGGAAATGATGGATAAGCACACCATGGACCTGCTATCGAGCGAGTGATCTCGCCCGATGCACCTATGCTGTTGAGCGCGCAGGCAGCACTTTGCAGTGCTGCCTGTTGGCGTTTATCTTCTGTCAGTCTGCATCCAGGCCGGTTTGATGCCGTATGAATAAAGAACACATTTGCCTGGGAGGAGCGGCTTATTAAACCGCTTTTCACCAAAGGCCCCTCATTGGGCGTGCGCGTATTGGTGCTGGTCGTGCTATCGGTCGCGCTAATGGTGGTCGATGCCCGCTTCACACTGCTCAAGCCAGTGCGTAGCCAGATGTCGCTGGTGCTGATGCAGTCTTACTGGATCACCGACCTACCGCAGCGGCTATGGCAAGGTGTGGCCAGCCAATTTGGCAGCCGTACCGAGCTCGTTGCCGAAAACGAAAAACTCAAAACCGAAAACCTGCTGTTGCAGGGGCGCATGCAAAAGCTGGCGGCCCTCACCGAGCAGAACGTTCGGCTGCGCGAATTGCTCAATTCCTCCGCACTGGTCAACGAGAAGGTCGAAGTGGCCGAATTGATCGGCATGGACCCCAACCCCTTTACCCACCGCATCATCATCAATAAAGGTGAGCGCGACGGTGTGGTCCTCGGCCAGCCGGTGCTCGATGCCCGTGGCTTGATGGGGCAGGTGGTCGAGTTGATGCCCTACACCTCCCGCGTACTGCTGCTGACCGACACCACTCACAGCATTCCGGTGCAGGTGAACCGCAACGGTCTGCGGGCGATTGCCAGCGGCACCGGCAACCCGGAACGTCTCGAACTGCGCCACGTGGCCGACACTGCCGATATCAAGGAAGGCGATCTGCTGGTCAGCTCTGGCTTGGGTCAGCGTTTCCCGGCGGGTTACCCGGTGGCGACAGTCAAGGAAGTGATCCACGATTCCGGACAGCCGTTTGCCATTGTCCGCGCCGTGCCGACTGCAGCCCTTAACCGCAGCCGTTACCTGCTGCTGGTGTTCAGCGATGGTCGCACCGCCGAAGAACGTGCCAACGACGCCGCCCAGGCCCAGGAAGCGCTGGACCAGCACGGCGGTGGGCCGATCATCCCGGCGACCGTGCCGAAACCGGCCCTCGTCCCGGCTACCGTTGCGGCACCTGCTGCGCCGGCGGCCGCACCCGCTGCACCTGCCGTTACCACCCCGGCCAAGCCGGCGGCCACTCATGGCGCTGCGAAACCTGCCGCGACCAAGCCACCTGCGTCGGCCAAGCCGCCAGCAGCTCAACCCGCTGCCGCCAAGCCCGCTGCCAAACCGCCTGTCACCGCGCCGGCGACCACTGGGGGACGAGAATAATGCCGGGTGCTACTTCATCCCGAAACGGCTGGATAGTCTGGCTGACGTTTGCCGTCGGCCTGCTGCTCAGCGTTTCACCGCTGCCGCAATTCATGGAAATCCTCCGTCCGCTCTGGCTGGCCTTGTTGCTGGCGTTCTGGGCGTTGGCCTTGCCGCAGAAAGTCGGCATGGTCACCGCGTGGTGCCTGGGCCTGGCTGAAGACGTGCTCTACGGCACGCTACTGGGTCAGAACGCGTTGATCCTGACACTCATTACGTTCCTGGTGCTGTCGTTGCAACAGCGCCTGCGCATGTTCCCGATGTGGCAACAGTGCCTGGTGATCCTGGTGATTTTCGGCCTCGCGCAGCTGGTTCAACTTTGGCTCAGCGCTTTGACCGGCAATCGTCAGCCGACGCTGGCACTGGTGCTTCCGGCATTGGTCAGTGCGCTGCTCTGGCCATGGATCAGCTTTGGTTTGCGCGGATTGCGCCGACGCTACAAAATCAATTAATTCGGTCAGGCATTTGCCCGCACCGGTGCCCTGTCTCGCCAAAAAGGAACAGTATTTGTGAGACAGGGCACTAGACAAGGAGATGTCTTGATGAAACAGCTGTACCTCGCCTCAGGCTCGCCGCGTCGGCGTGAACTGCTCTCGCAGATCGGCGTGCCGTTCTGCGTCATCAGCGCGGACATCGATGAAACCCCTTTGACTCATGAATCCCCTGCGGCCTATGTCGAGCGCCTGGCACGCGGCAAGGCCGAGGTCGGACGCGGCACGGTCGTGTCCGATGCAGATTTTTGCGTAATGGGCGCCGACACTGCAGTGGTGCTGAATGGAAAAATTCTCGGCAAGCCGGTTGATGAAGCCGACGCATGCGCCATGCTGATGATGCTGTCCGGTCATGAACACGAAGTCCTGACGGCCATTGCAGTGCTCGACGGTGAGCGTTGCGAATCGCGGGTGGTGCGCAGTCTGGTGCGTTTTCGCCAGATCAGCACCCAGGAAGCAGCGGCCTACTGGGCCAGCGGTGAACCGCGAGACAAGGCCGGCGGCTATGGCATTCAAGGACTGGGCGCGGTGTTTGTCGCCGGGCTCGATGGCAGCTATTCGGCGGTGGTCGGATTGCCGCTGTGCGAAACCTTCGAGCTGCTCGGCCGTTTCGGCATACCCTGTTGGCAAACCCTTAACGCGCGCTGAGCGTCGAACTGACCAGATGCGGCCATTATCGTGAATATGCCTGAGCGAGACCCTGCCATGAGTGAAGAGATCCTGATCAACATCACGCCGATGGAATCGCGCGTGGCGGTGGTCGAAAACGGTGTCCTGCAAGAGGTCCATGTCGAGCGCACGCAAAAGCGCGGGATCGTTGGCAATATCTATAAAGGAAAGGTTGTGCGGGTATTGCCTGGCATGCAGGCGGCGTTCGTCGACATCGGCCTGGACCGAGCTGCGTTCATTCATGCCTCGGAAATTTCCATGCGCGAAGGCCCGGCAGTTGAGAGCATCAGCGCGCTGGTTCACGAAGGCCAAAGCCTGGTGGTGCAAGTCACCAAGGACCCGATCGGCTCCAAAGGCGCGCGCCTGACGACGCAGCTGTCGATTCCATCGCGTTATCTGGTGTACATGCCGCGCACCGCACATGTCGGCATTTCGCTGAAGATCGAAGACGAAGCCGAGCGTGAACGCCTCAAGCAAGTGGTCACTGACTGCGTGGACAAAGAGGGCATCAAGGAAGCCGGTGGTTTCATCCTGCGTACCGCCGCCGAGGGCGCGGGAGCCGATGAGATTCTGATGGACATCCGCTACCTGCGCCGTCTGTGGGATCAGATCAATGCCCAGATCCTGACCATCAGTGCGCCGAGTGTGATCTACGAGGACCTCGGCCTGGCACTGCGTACCTTGCGTGACCTGGTGAGCCCGAAAATCGAGAAGATCCGGATCGATTCCCGGGAAACCTTTCAGAAAACCACGCAGTTCGTCGCCGAACTGATGCCGGAAATCGCCGATCGTCTTGAGCACTACCCGGGAGAGCGCCCGATTTTCGATTTGTACGGCGTCGAGGACGAAATCCAGAAAGCCCTGGAACGCAAAGTCCCGCTGAAGTCCGGCGGGTATCTGGTGGTCGATCCGGCAGAAGCCATGAGCACCATTGATGTCAACACCGGTGCGTTCGTCGGTCATCGCAACCTCGAAGAAACCATCTTCAAGACCAACCTCGAAGCCGCGACCGCCATCGCTCGGCAATTGCGCCTGCGTAACCTGGGCGGGATCATCATCATCGACTTCATCGACATGGAAGATGAAGAGCATCAACGCCAGGTGCTGCGTACGCTCGAGAAGCAGCTGGAGCGCGATCACGCCAAGACCAACATCATCGGCATTACCGAGTTGGGCCTGGTGCAGATGACCCGCAAGCGCACCCGCGAAAGCCTTGAACAAGTGCTGTGCGAGCCCTGCAGCTGTTGCCAGGGTCGCGGCAAACTGAAGACGCCGGAAACCGTTTGCTACGAGATTTTCCGCGAAATCCTCCGCGAGGCTCGCGCCTATCAGGCGGAGGGCTATCGTGTATTGGCGAATCAGAAAGTTGTCGACCGTTTGCTCGATGAAGAGTCAGGCAACGTCGCTGAGCTTGAAGGCTTTATCGGACGCACCATTCGGTTCCAGGTGGAAACCATGTATTCCCAGGAACAATACGACGTGGTGCTGCTCTGAATCGCTTTGTTCTAATCCGACTGAAACGGCTGGCTTCAGCTTTTTGCAGCATTTTTGCCATGGGGGCCACCTGACATGGAGCGTCTGACACGCATTTTGGCCGCACTGACCCGCTGGGGTCTGGGCCTCTGCGCGTTGGCACTGGTGTTGATGGCAGTGTTCGTCAGCCTTGGCAGAGAGCTGACGCCGCTAGTGGCCGAGTACCGTGCTGAAGTCCAAACCAGGGCCGCCTCAGCCCTGGGTATGCCGTTGCAAATCGGCAGGCTGGAAGGTAGCTGGAGCGGCTTCGCGCCGATTTTGCTGGCTCACGACGTAACGGTCGGTGAGGGTGTCAATGCGCTGCGCCTGGATCAAGTGCGTGCGGTGCCCGATCTCTTGGCCAGCCTGCTGGCACGCGAACTGCGCATTGCTCACCTGGAGCTCAACGGCCTGAAGATCAGCCTAAAGGAAGGCGAGGGTGGTCAGTGGGCGCTGGAAGGATTGCCAGTGCAGCAGGATCAGCCGCTGGACCCGGAACAACTGCTCAATCAACTGCAAATGGTCCAGCAGCTGTCGGTGCTCGACAGCCAGGTCACCTTGCAGTCGTTGGGTCAGCCGCCACTGACTCTGACGTACGTTGGTCTCAACCTGAAAACCGGCGCCGGCCGTCAGCGTCTCGATGTTCGGTTGACGCTACCCGATGGCCAACCGGTGGCGGCGAGCCTGCGGACCCGCATTAGCGCCAGCGAGTGGAAGGTTGGCGAGGTCGATGCGTACCTGAGCGTGCCACAAAGCGACTGGGCGAAATGGTTGCCCGAGCGGCTCACCCAGAAATGGAATTTTTCCCGGATCAAGGCTGGCGGCGAGTTCTGGTTGAACTGGAACAAGGGTTTGCTGCAAAGCGCTGCGATCCGCTTGAATGCGCCACAGCTCAAGGGCGCCTACGCCGAACGCAAGCCGATTCAGATCGACAACCTGGCGCTCAACGGCTATTTCCAGCGCAGTGCCGAAGGGGTTCTGGTGACGCTGGATTCGTTGGCCATGAATTTCGGCGATACCCGTTGGGAGTCGCATCTGCAACTTAAACAAAGCGGGACTGCCGACCAGGCAGACGAGCTGTGGCACCTGCAAGCCGATCGCCTCGATCTCACTCCGCTCACGCCCCTTTTGAATGCCTTGGGGCCGCTCCCCGAGGGGGTTGCCACCGTAGTCGAGCACTTGAAAGTGACGGGTGGTCTGCGCAATGTCCTGATCGACATCCGGCCCAATGTCACCGATGACAGCAAATTCAGCTTTGCCGCCAATCTGGATCGGGTCGGTTTCGATGCCTATCACGGTGCACCGGCGGCCCGAAATGTCAGCGGAAGCCTCAGTGGTGACCTTGGCAAGGGCGAGCTGCGCATGGACAGCAAAGACTTTGTGCTCCATCTGGACCCGATCTTCGCCAAGCCATGGCAATACATTCAGGCCAATGCCCGGTTGACCTGGAAGCTCGATAATGAAGGCTTCACCCTGATTGCGCCGTACCTGAAGGTGCTGGGCGAGGAGGGCAAGATTGCTGGCGACTTCCTGATCCGTCTGCACTTCGATCATACCCAGGAAGACTACATGGACCTGCGGGTCGGTATGGTCGACGGCGATGGCCGTTACACCGCCAAGTACCTTCCAGCCGTTCTCAGCCCGGCATTGGACGAATGGTTACGGACAGCGATTCTCAAAGGTGCGGTGGACGAAGGCTTCTTCCAGTATCAGGGTTCGCTGAACCATGGCGCTGCCGATACGGCCCGCAGCATCAGCCTGTTCTTCAAGGTTCACGATGCCGAACTGGCGTTTCAACCGGGCTGGCCGCATGTCAGCAAGGTCACGGGTGACGTGTTTGTCGAAGACAGTGGTGTGCGGATTCTGGCCAGCAAGGGCCAGTTGCTCGGCACCCAGGTTCGCGACATTTACGTCAACATTCCCCATGTTCCGGACGGGCAGAGCAGCCATCTGTTCCTCGACGGAGAGTTCGCTGGCGGTTTGGGGGATGGCCTGAAAATTCTGCAGGAAGCGCCGATCGGTACTGCCGATACGTTTGCCCGGTGGGAAGGCGACGGCGATCTGCAAGGCAAGCTGAAACTCGATATTCCACTGGCCAAAGGCGAAGAGCCGAAAATTCTCGTCGACTTCCAGACGGCCAAGGCGCGTTTGAAACTGGCCGAGCCACCGCTGGAGCTGACACAACTCAAGGGCGATTTCCGTTTCGACAGCGCCAAGGGTCTGAGCGGGCAGAACATCAGCGCCCGCGCCTTTGACAAGCCCGTCACTGCACAGATTTTCGCTGATGGCCGCGCGGGCAACATCAAGACCCGTGTCGCGGCCTCCGGTCAGGTTGAGGTGAAGAGACTCACTGACTGGTTGAACGTCACTCAACCGTTGCCGGTTTCCGGTCTGATCCCGTATCAACTCCAGCTGAATCTGGATGGCGCCGATAGCCAGTTGATGGTCACCTCCGACCTCAAAGGGGTGGTGGTCGATTTGCCAGCGCCCTTTGGCATGTCGGCCAATGCAGGGCGCAACACTACGTTCCGCATGACCTTGCAAGGGCCGGAGCGGCGCTACTGGCTCAATTACGGCGAACTGGCGGACTTCACGTTTGCCGCCCCGACGGACAACTTCGCCGACGGTCGCGGCGAGCTGTTCCTGGGGGGCACAAGTGCCGTGCTGCCCGGGAGCAAAGGCTTGCGGGTGCGCGGCGTGCTGTCGGAGCTGGATGTCGGGCCGTGGATCGATCTGGCGGACAAATACGCCGGTCAGGATCCTGGCGGCAGCGCCAAGCAGTTGCTCAGTGGTGCGGATTTCAAGGTCGGCAAGCTCACCGCGTTGGGCACTACGCTTGATCAGGCATCGGTTCAGTTGACCCGTAATCCGACCGCGTGGACGTTACAGCTCGACAGCCGGCAAGCCAAAGGCAGTGCAGGACTCCCCGATGCGAAGGGCGTGCCGATTGCGATCAATCTGCAATACGTGCGCTTGCCGGCACCGGATCCAAAGGTCCTGGCCGATGAAAACTCGCCGGACCCACTGGCGTCCGTGGATCCGAGGAAGATCCCGGCGATGGACATCATCATCAATCAACTGTTTCAGGGGCAGGATCTCGTCGGCGCCTGGTCGCTCAAGGTTCGTCCGACCGCCAAGGGTATTGCCCTCAATACGCTGGACATGGGCCTCAAGGGTATTCTCTTGCAGGGCAATGGCGGCTGGGAAGGTGTGCCTGGCAGTTCCAGCAGTTGGTACAAGGGTCGGATCAGCGGCAAGAACCTTGCGGATGTGCTGAAGGGCTGGGGATTTGCGCCGAGCGTTACCAGCGAAAGTTTTCGTATGGATGTCGACGGTCGCTGGCCCGGTTCGCCGGCCTGGTTGGCCAGCAAGCGTTTCTCCGGGACGCTTGATGCTTCTATGAGTAAAGGCCAGTTTGTCGAAGTCGAAGGCAGCGCTCAGGCGCTACGGGTATTTGGCCTGCTTAACTTCAACTCCATCGGTCGTCGCCTGCGCCTGGATTTCTCCGACCTGTTTGGCAAAGGCCTGAGTTATGACCGCGTTAAAGGGCTGCTGGTCGCAACCAACGGGGCTTATGTGACCCGTGAGCCCATTCAGATGACAGGCCCTTCGAGCAATGTCGAACTCAACGGCACCCTGAACCTGGTAGGCGATCAGATCGATGCCAAGTTGGTGGTGACCTTGCCGGTCACCAATAACCTGCCGATTGCCGCGCTGATCGTTGGTGCGCCGGCTGTCGGCGGGGCGCTGTTCCTGATGGACAAACTGATTGGTGACCGCGTGGCGCGTTTCGCCAGCGTGAAGTACACCGTCAAAGGTCCGTGGAAAGAGCCTAAAATCACCTACGACAAACCTTTTTGAAGAGCCACGTCTTTGGCCAATGGAGTAGCATGGCCAAAGACATTTATGTGGCGACGCAGTCCCTCGTAGCAGCTGGCGAAGCCTGCGTCCGGCTGCGAAGCAGTCGTAAAATCAGACACCTCGACCTGTCAGGTAAACCGTGCATTCCAGATTTTCGACTGCTGTGCAGCCGG
>NZ_CATKPT010000040.1:0-26920 GCF_949768125.1 Pseudomonas sp. IT-P253
GCCAGTGGCGCCCTTTTTTACTGCTCTGCCTTAGTGCTGCAGAGCCGGTTTCTGCGTCCCGTTGATCGGGATGCGTTTGGCTTTCGCCTCTTCTGGAACAACCCGCAGCAGATCGATACTCAACAGACCGTTGCGCAGGTCGGCGGCCTTGATCTCGATGTGATCGGCCAGGCGGAACGACAGTTTGAATGCGCGCTGGGCGATGCCTTGATACAGGAAGGTCACGTCTTCAGTCGCGTCGCGTTTGCCACCACTGATGGTCAGCACACCCTTCTCGACTTGCAGCTCCAGGTCTTCTTCCTGGAAACCGGCTGCCGCCACGACGATGCGGTATTGATCATCACCGTATTTTTCGACGTTGTAAGGGGGGTAGGTGCTGCCTGGCTCGTTGCGCAGGGCGGTTTCGAACAGGTCGTTGAAACGGTCGAAGCCTACCGAGGAACGGAACAGTGGGGCCAGGGAAAATGCAGTACTCATGATTCAAATCTCCTGAAAACAATCAGCAAGGTTTTTTGTCTCCGCGACCCGAATTCGGCATCGCGTAATCCTTAGATAGGGACCGCTGATTACTTTTCAAGAGATTATTTGCAGATTTTTCAGGCCGCTTCGGATACCTGCAGACCCAATAAACGCGAGACATGATCCAGTTCTGTTTCACGGCGCAGCACCGTGAACAGCTCGACCGCTTCGGGATAATTACGGGTCAGCATTGCCAGCCACTGCTTCAAGCGACCCGGCGATTGGCGTGGCGTCATTTGCGCCTTGGCTTGCAACCAGAAGTCCTGAATCAGCGGCAACAACTCGGCCCAGGTCATTTCGACGACCTCCTCACCGGCCCGCGCCGCCGCGATTTGCCGCGCCAGGTCCGGACGCGAGACAAGACCGCGACCGAGCATGATGTCTTCCACGCCGCTGATTTCGCGGCAACGGCGCCAGTCTTCGACGCTCCAGATGTCGCCATTGGCGAACACCGGCACCTTGACCACGTCCTGCACCCGGGGAATCCATTCCCAGTGAGCCGGTGGCTTGTAGCCGTCAGTCTTGGTTCGCGCATGCACCACAATGTGCGCAGCGCCGCCTTCGGCCAGGGCCGTGGCGCACACCAGCGCACCGTCCGGGCTGTCGAAACCCAGACGCATCTTGGCGGTGACTGGAATGTGCGCCGGAACGGCGCGACGGACATGTTCGACAATCTGGTTCAGCAGCTCAGGCTCTTTGAGCAGCACCGCACCGCCACGGGACTTGTTCACGGTCTTGGCCGGGCAGCCGAAGTTCAGGTCGATCACCTCGGAGCCCAATTCGCAAGCGAGCGCGGCATTTTCCGCCAGGCACACCGGGTCGGAGCCGAGCAGCTGCACTCGCAGCGGCACGCCTGCGGCTGTGCGCGCACCGTTCAGCAATTCAGGACCGAACTTGTGGAAATAGGCAGGCGTGAGCAGTTGGTCGTTGATCCGGATGAACTCGGTCACGCACCAATCGATACCGCCCACACGGGTCAGCACGTCCCGCAGGATGTTGTCGACCAACCCCTCCATGGGTGCCAGAGCAATTTGCATGAAAAACACACTCGACGAAAAACGTGCGGCAGTTTACTGGTTTTGGCGTGTAGAAGGTATTTGTCAGACCGGACGCCTTCGAGGGCAAGCCTCGCTCCTACGGTCATCACAGTCCTGTAGGAGCGAGGCTTGCCCGCGAAGGCTTCAATCAGGTCAAGAGTTGCAGTGCGGGGCCATAACCCTCGATGAATTCGGCCGGCATGCGCTTGGGTTTGCCGGTGGACAGTTCGATGCAGACAAAGGTGGTTTGCGCACGCAACAACGTGGTGTTGTCGCTCGGGCGCTTCAACTGGAAGTGTCGGGTCATTTTCAGGCGCTGATCCCAATCGACGATCCAGGTCGCCAATTGCAGCTCGTCGCCTTCATATGCGGCGGCCAGGTAATCGATCTCGTGCCGTACCACCGCCATCGCCCGATCCAGCCGGCGATATTCGACCAGATCCAGACCAAGCCGTTGCGAGTGGCGCCAGGCGCAGCGTTCGAGCCAGGTCACATACACCGCGTTATTCGCGTGACCCAGCCCGTCGATGTCCTCGGCGTCTACTTCCAGATCAATGATAAATGGCGTTGCCCGATCCCAGCCCATGCCCCACTCCCGGTCAGATAAATTCGACCGGGGCAGTGTAACGGATGCTCAGGCCGATTGGCGCGATTGCAGGCTGCGACCGGCCAGCAGTGATAGCACGCCATCAATCACCCGAGGGTCGGCGAGCACCCGCTGATGCCCCCCCTCTTTCAGGCGCAACAGGCGGCTGTCGAACCAGGATTCGTGGATCAGTTTGGACTCATTGACCGGAACGTAGCCGTCATCTTCGGCATGGACGATCAGCCCCGGCATGTCGAGCTGATAGTGCGCGACGTCCAGCGTCGCGGCGCGCATGCCGACGTCTTTCTCGACCTGACGAATGAATGCCGAACGGGCTTTCGGTGGCAGCCGCATATGGCGGGCGAAACCGCGCAGCACGCCGAGAATCCGCGCCGGGGCGGCGATGGTCACCAGGGTTTCGGTGCGCAAGCCCAACTGGACCGCGAGCATGGCACTGGCGCCGCCCATGGAGTGACCGATGACGGCTTGCAGCGGCGGCAACTCGGCGGCAGCCTCAAGCATGGCTCGGGCGAACAGCACCACATTTGCCTCGCGGCCAGGAGAACGGCCATGAGCAGGTCCGTCCAGAGCAACCACGGTGTAACCGGCATCGACCAGCGCGGTGATGAGGCTGGCAAACTGCGTCGGCCGACCTTCCCAGCCATGCATCAGCAATACTGCCGGGCCTTGCCCCCAGCGCAACGCCGAGAGGCCGAAGCGTAAAGTGATTCGTTCGGACGTTGCCAGCAGCGGCAATTCCCAATCACGCGGCGGCAGTTCCCGCGGCGTCATGAACGCCAGTCGCATTTTGCTCGCGACCAATTGCGGTGCAAACCAGCCCAAGGTGCCATTAATGCCACGAACCCACTTCAACGCGCTCATCGCTCTCGCTCCCCAGGCCATTGCCTTCAGGTCATAGCACCGCTGATTTGGCGGCACGCAGCAATCGATCGGACAACTCTCCTGGCCCCAGCGCCCGCGCCAGAGCCAGACCACCCACCATCAAGGCCAAGTCGGCCAAGGCTTTGTCGGTGTCTTCCGGGCTGGCCGCCAACTGCGCGACCATCAACTCCACATGTTCATTCAATGCCACACGAAACTCATCCGGCAGACGACCCAACTCGCCGACAGACGCCGGGATCGGGCACGCTGACTCAGAGGAATCACGGTGTTTGCGCGACAGATAGAACGCAGCGACGAGGGCGCGACGCTCTTCACCGGTCAACTCGGCATCCATGTCGGCGATCGAGCCACGACGCTGACCCAGCAGTTGCTTGAACGCTTCCAGCATCATCGCGTCCTTACTGTCGAAGTGCGCATAGAAGCCGCCGACGGTCAGGCCGGCTGCACCCATCACTTCGCCCACGCTAGGTTCGGCCGGGCCGCGCTGAATCAGTGCCGCGCTGGCCGCCTTGAGGATGCGTTCGCGGGTTTGAGCTTTTTTATCGTTCATCGTTGCCTCCGAATATTACGACTAGAATATTATTCGCATAATAATTTTCTGCAAGTCGTGAATGTGACCGCTGGTCTGAAGAACAGTTTAAAAGAGGGGGGGGTTGGCCAAACGCCAGACAAACAAAAGGGCCATTCAATAATTGAATGACCCTTATAAAATCCCGCAGAGCGGGTAATCGTGGCGTCCCCTAGGGGACTCGAACCCCTGTTACCGCCGTGAAAGGGCGGTGTCCTAGGCCACTAGACGAAGGGGACGCAAAACCTTCTACACAACTGATCAGTGCTGAGAGCTGATCGATTCAAGGCCGGTGTGGCCAGACCTTGAACTGTAAAATTGGTGGAGCTAGACGGGATCGAACCGTCGACCTCTTGCATGCCATGCAAGCGCTCTCCCAGCTGAGCTATAGCCCCGGATTTTTCGCCTCGCGGCGGAGCGACGTCTTGCAACATCACTTCTGTAAAACTGGCGTCCCCTAGGGGACTCGAACCCCTGTTACCGCCGTGAAAGGGCGGTGTCCTAGGCCACTAGACGAAGGGGACGCAAACCCTTCTATACAACAGATCAACGCTGAGTGTTGATCGCTTCAAGACCGGTGTGGCCAGGCCTTGAAGTGTAAATTGGTGGAGCTAGACGGGATCGAACCGTCGACCTCTTGCATGCCATGCAAGCGCTCTCCCAGCTGAGCTATAGCCCCTCATCGCTGAGGACGGGGCGAATCTTAATGGCGCATCGGAAAGCTGTCAAACTTATTTTCAACAATTTTCAAAATTTTTTGTCGCCATAACAATCACTTACCGCCCTCCCCCGTAAATCCGGGGGTGTATCCATTCCTGTAGCAGCTGCCGCAGGCTGCGTTCGAGTGCGAAGCGCTCGCAATCTTGGGGCCCCACCCTTTCAAGTAGCGTGAGTGGTGGCCGTCAAGGGCTGCTTCGCAGCCCGACGCAGCCTGCGGCAGCTGCTACAAGGGATCGGTGTGGATCAGGCGATGTTGCCCAGGAGTTTTTCCCACTCCTTGTTTTCCTTCTTCGACACACCGCCCAGCAGGTCGATGGCCTGGCGCAGACGGAAACGGGTCAGGTCCGGGCCGAGGATTTCCATCGCATCGAGCACCGACACCGAACTGGCCTGGCCAGTGATCGCAGCGAACATCAGCGGCATGGCGTCACGCAACTTCAGTTCCAGGGACTCGACCACCGCCTGAATCGTCGCAGTAATGCTGTCCTTCTCCCACTGACGCAGGCTTTCGAGCTTCCACAGGATCAACTGCATCAACTGACGAACCTGATCGCCCGACAGTTTTTTCGATTCAAACAGCTTGGCTTCCGGGTTCACGCCACCGGCGAAGAAGAATCCGGCCAGCGGTGCAACCTGGCTGAACGTTTCAACGCGGCCCTGTACGTGCGGTGCGATCTTCATCATGTACTCAGGGTTCAACGCCCACTTCTGCAAGCGAGAGGCAAACTCTTCCACCGGCAGATCACGCAGCCACTGGCCATTGAGCCAAGACAGCTTCTCGATGTCGAAAATCGGCCCGCCGAGGGAGACACGGCTCAGGTCGAAGTTGTCGACCATTTCCTGCAGTGAAAATTTCTCACGCTCGTCCGGCATCGACCAACCCATGCGCCCCAGGTAGTTGAGCATCGCTTCGGGCATGAAACCCATGCGCTCATAGAACGTCACCGAGGTCGGGTTCTTGCGCTTGGACAGCTTGCTCTTGTCCGGGTTGCGCAGCAGCGGCATGTAGCACAGTTCCGGTTGTTCCCAGCCGAAGTACTCGTAAAGCAGGATCAATTTTGGTGCCGATGGCAGCCACTCCTCACCGCGCAATACGTGGGTGATGCCCATCAAGTGGTCATCGACCACGTTGGCCAGGAAGTACGTCGGCAGGCCGTCGGTCTTCATCAACACTTGCATGTCCATGCGATCCCACGGGATCTCGACGTCGCCACGCAACATGTCAGGCACCACGCAAACACCTTCGCTCGGCACTTTCATGCGGATGACATGCGGCTCGCCAGCGGCCAGACGACGATCAACTTCTTCTTTCGACAGCAGCAGCGCACGGCCGTCGTAACGCGGGGTTTCGCCGCGAGCCATTTGCTCGGCGCGCATTTGGTCGAGTTCTTCGGCAGTGCAGAAGCACGGGAACGCATGGCCCATTTCTACCAGCTGCTGGCAGTACTTCTGATAGATGTCGCCGCGCTCGCTTTGACGGTAAGGACCATGCGGGCCACCGACGTCCGGGCCTTCGCTCCAGTCGATACCCAACCAGCGCAGGGCGTCGAAAATTTGCTGTTCGGACTCGCGGGTCGAACGCAGTTGGTCGGTGTCTTCAATCCGCAGGATGAACTCACCGCCATGCTGCTTGGCAAAGCAGTAGTTGAACAAAGCGATGTAAGCGGTACCTACGTGGGGGTCCCCGGTAGGCGATGGCGCGATGCGAGTGCGGACGGTGGTCATGGCAAGTCTCGAAATGAAGATAAAACAAAGGGCGAATGGTAACAGGCGATGCCCGCCCGGCTCCAGTGAACAGGGCATTTAAGCCAAGGTTGCGTCTACAACGCATGTATGCGGCGGTGAATGCCTGAATATCAGGTGATGGCATTTACCGTTTATCGGCTATATGCCAGATTCGCCTGCTGATAACTTTCTTACACTTTCTCGACTACAGTTTGCCCCATGCCTGCCCAACTCAAGCGTCGCCTGTTTATTTTCTTATTGATCGTCCTGTTGATTGCCGGGGGCTTTTTTGCCCAGTGGTTCTTCAAGGGACGGTTTTATGAAAGCACTGACAATGCCTATGTCCAGGGCGAGATCACCCGTGTGTCGAGTCAGTTGGGGGCGCGCATCGAACAGGTCCTGGTGCAGGACAACCAGCACGTCGAGAAAGGCCAGCTGCTGATCAAGCTCGAAGGCGATGACTTCCACCTCGCCGTCGACCGCGCCAACGCCACCCTCGCGACTCGTCAGGCCGAACGCCTGCAAGCCCAGAGCAAACTGACCCAGCAAGCCAGCCTGATTGCCGCAAGCGATGCGCAAGTGGCCTCCAGCCAGGCCAGTCTCGGTCGCTCGCAGATCGACCTGTCTCGCGCGCAAACCCTGCGTAAACCCGGTTATGTCTCGGAAGAACGAGTCACCACCCTCTCCGCTGACAACCACATTGCCCGCTCGCAAGTGACCAAGGCCCAGGCAGACGCGCAAAGTCAGCGCCAGCAAGTCAACGCCCTGAGCGCCGAGATCAAACGCCTCGACGCCATGATCGCCAACGCAAAAACCGACCTGGCCCAGGCTGAACTGAACCTTACCCGCAGCGAAATCCACACCCCCATCAGCGGCCTGATCGGCCAGCGCGCCGCCCGCGAAGGCCAATACGTGCAGGCCGGTGCTTATCTGATGTCGATCGTTCCGGATCAGGACATCTGGGTTCAGGCAAATTTCAAGGAAACCCAGATCGGCCACATGCAGCCCGGCCAGAAAGCCGAGCTGACCTTTGACGCCTACAGCGACACGCCGATCAACGCGCGGGTGGACAGTCTGTTTGCCGCTTCAGGTGCGCAGTTCAGCCTCTTGCCGCCGGACAATGCCACCGGCAACTTCACCAAAGTCGTACAAAGAATTCCGGTAAAACTGACCTTCGCCGCGGACAATCCGCTGCACGGCAAAATCCGTCCGGGCATGTCGGTCACCGTGAAAGTGAACATCAAAGACGCCCCTGACGATGGCCGGTGATCAACTGATCCGCCCGGTCGGCGAGCCGACCCGGCGGGACTGGATTGCGGTGATGAGTGTGATGCTCGGCGCCTTCATGGCGGTGCTCGACATCCAGATCACCAACTCTTCGCTCAAGGACATTCAGGGCGCACTGTCAGCGACACTGGAAGAAGGCTCGTGGATTTCCACGTCTTATCTGGTAGCGGAAATCATCATGATTCCGCTGACGGCATGGCTGGTCCAGTTGCTTTCGGCACGACGTCTGGCGGTATGGGTGTCGCTCGGTTTTCTCGCGTCCTCCCTGCTCTGCTCCATGGCGTGGAGCCTGGAGAGCATGATTGTTTTCCGCGCCCTGCAGGGCTTCACTGGGGGCGCACTCATCCCGCTGGCGTTCACGCTGACGCTGATCAAACTCCCCGAGCACCATCGCGCCAAGGGCATGGCGATGTTTGCCATGACCGCGACGTTCGCGCCCTCCATCGGCCCGACCCTCGGTGGCTGGCTGACGGAAAACTGGGGCTGGCAATACATCTTCTACATCAACGTGCCGCCCGGCCTGATCATGATCGCCGGCCTGATGTATGGCCTGGAGAAGAAAGAAGCACACTGGGAGTTGCTGAAAAGCACCGACTACATGGGCATTCTCACCATGGGCGTGGGCCTCGGCTGTTTGCAGGTGTTCCTCGAGGAAGGCCATCGCAAGGACTGGCTGGAGTCGAACCTGATCGTGACCCTGGGCAGCATCGCATTGATCAGCCTCATCACCTTTGTGATCGTGCAGTTTTCCAAGCCCAATCCGCTGATCAATCTCGGGATCCTGGGCAATCGCAACTTCGGCTTATCGAGCATTTCCAGTGTCGGGATGGGGGTCGGGCTGTACGGCTCGATCTATCTGTTGCCGCTGTACCTGGCGCAGATCCAGAACTACAACGCCCTGCAGATCGGCGAAGTGATCATGTGGATGGGCGTGCCACAACTGTTTTTGATTCCGCTGGTGCCGAAGTTGATGAAGGTCGTCTCGCCGAAATGGCTGTGCGCGCTGGGCTTCGGGCTGTTCGGGCTGGCAAGTTTTTCTTCGGGGGTGCTGAACCCGGACTTCGCCGGGCCGCAGTTCAATCAGATCCAGCTCGTCCGGGCGCTGGGCCAGCCGCTGATCATGGTGACCATCTCGCTGATCGCCACGGCGTACATCCTGCCGCAGGACGCGGGGTCGGCGTCGAGCCTGTTCAACATTCTGCGTAACCTCGGCGGCGCCATTGGCATCGCCCTCCTCGCCACGTTACTGGATGCGCGGACCAAGACCTACTTTGATTATTTGCGCGAATCCATCGTGCCCGGCAACCCGCAAGTGGCCGAGAGGATAGCGTCGCTGACGGATCAATTGGGCGGCGAGACGGCGGCGCTGGGCAAGCTCAGTGAGATTGCGCATCAGCAAGCGTCGATCATGGCGTACAACGATGCGTTTCATTTTGTCGGGATTGCGTTGGGGATCAGCATGATTGCGGTATTGTTGACCAAGAAGTTGCCGGCGGGGTTGAAGGCTGGCGAAGTACATTGAGACCGAGGCGCCCCATTTCGCGGGCAAGCCTCGCTCCTACGAGGTCGCGCTGTCCTTGTAGGAGCGAGGCTTGCCCGCGAAGAGGCCCGCACATTCACCGCAAATCAAACAGCGATCAACCGCTCCCGAAGCTTGGTGATCTCATCACGCATCTGCGCCGCAGACTCGAATTCCAGGTCGCGCGCCAACGCGTACATCTTCTCTTCCAGCGCACGAATACGCTTGGCGATCTCTCCCGGTGAGCGCAGTTCGGCTTCGTACCTGGCGTTTTCCTCGGCCGCCTTGGCCATGCCCTTGCGCTTCTTGCTGCGCGAGCCCGGCACGGTGGCACCTTCCATGATATCGGCGACATCCTTGAACACACCCTTCGGCGTAATGCCGTTGGCCAGGTTGAACGCGATTTGCTTGTCGCGACGACGCTCGGTTTCGCCAATCGCCCGCTCCATCGAACCGGTGATGCGATCCGCATACAGAATCGCCCGGCCATTGAGGTTGCGCGCGGCGCGGCCGATGGTCTGGATCAGCGAGCGCTCGGAACGCAGGAAGCCTTCCTTGTCCGCATCGAGAATCGCAACCAGGGACACTTCCGGCATGTCCAGGCCTTCACGCAGCAAGTTGATCCCCACCAGCACATCGAAAGTGCCCAGACGCAGATCGCGGATGATTTCGACCCGCTCGACCGTGTCGATGTCCGAGTGCAGATAACGCACGCGCACGCCATGGTCGGCCAGGTAATCGGTCAAGTCTTCGGACATACGCTTGGTCAGCGTGGTCACCAGCACCCGCTCTTCCAGCGCCACGCGCTTGCCGATTTCCGAGAGCAGATCGTCGACCTGAGTCAATGCCGGGCGAATTTCGATTTGCGGGTCCACCAGGCCCGTCGGTCGCACCAGTTGCTCGACGACGCGACCGGCGTGTTCCGCCTCGTAATTACCTGGCGTGGCCGAGACAAAAATCGTCTGCGGGCTGATGTTTTCGAACTCGTCGAAACGCATTGGCCGGTTATCCAGCGCGGACGGCAGACGGAAGCCGTACTCCACCAGTGTTTCTTTACGCGAGCGGTCGCCCTTATACATGGCGCCGACCTGCGGCACGCTGACGTGAGACTCGTCGATCACCAGCAACGCGTCGGCCGGCAAGTAGTCGAACAAGGTCGGCGGCGCCTCACCGGACGCACGGCCGGACAGGTAGCGCGAGTAGTTTTCGATGCCGTTGCAGTAGCCCAGCTCAAGAATCATCTCCAGGTCGAAACGGGTGCGTTGCTCCAGGCGTTGGGCTTCAACCAGTTTATTGTTGGAACGCAAGTATTCCAGGCGCTCCTGCAACTCGACCTTGATCCCTTCGATGGCACCCAGCAGGGTTTCTCGCGGGGTCACGTAGTGACTTTTCGGATAGAAGGTAAAGCGCGGCAGCTTGCGGATCACCTCGCCGGTCAACGGATCGAAGGCTGAAAGACTCTCGACTTCGTCATCGAACAGCTCAATGCGGATCGCTTCAAAATCGGATTCCGCCGGGTGGATATCAATTACGTCACCGCGCACGCGGAAGGTCGCGCGGGCGAAATCCATGTCGTTGCGGGTGTATTGCAAGTCGGCGAGACGGCGCAGCAAAGCACGCTGGTCGAGTTTGTCACCGCGATCCACGTGCAGCACCATCTTCAAATAGGTTTCCGGGCTGCCCAAACCGTAGATGCACGACACCGTGGTGACGATGATGGCGTCCTTGCGCTCCAGCAACGCTTTAGTTGCGGACAGACGCATCTGCTCGATGTGGTCGTTGATCGAGGCATCTTTCTCGATGAACGTGTCCGAGGACGGCACGTAGGCCTCGGGCTGGTAGTAGTCGTAGTAGGAAACGAAGTACTCAACGGCGTTGTTCGGGAAAAACGCCTTGAATTCACCATACAACTGCGCAGCCAGCGTCTTGTTCGGCGCCAGCACCAGGGTCGGACGCTGCACCTGGGCGATCACGTTGGCGATGCTGAAGGTCTTGCCCGAGCCGGTCACACCGAGCAACGTCTGGTGCGCCAGCCCGGCTTCGATACCCTCGACCATCAGGCGGATGGCTTCCGGCTGATCGCCGGCGGGCTCGAAGCGGGTGACTAGCTGGAATTCAGACATGAACTACCTCTGGATCGCGCCGGCCCGGTCAAACCGGACAGGAACGAGAAAGACCGCAAACGACCGACGTCGCCCGAGGAAAAAACTGGATTGTGCTCAATGTGGCGCCGATTGCTATCGCTTTCAAGGCAAACGTCCTACATCGCGTAAAGACTTCGACGTTGCCAATCGACTAACGGTCGAAAAATAATCGGAAAAACTTACTGTAAAAGCGGAATCGTCTGTCGCCATCAATCGCGGATGACCTCTATACTAGCTCCCCGTTTGTGCACCGCTCTAGTGCATTCGGCTGGAGCGCGACACGTCCCTCCACACTCCATTCAGAGCCGCCGCAAAAATGAGCCTGTTCTCCGCTGTCGAAATGGCACCACGCGATCCAATCCTGGGCCTCAACGAAGCATTCAACGCCGATACTCGTACCAACAAGGTCAACCTGGGGGTCGGTGTTTACTGCAACGAGGAGGGGCGAATTCCTCTCCTGCGCGCCGTTGTCGAAGCCGAGACGATTCGCGCCGCTCAACACGCGTCCCGTGGCTACTTGCCGATCGATGGCATCGCCGCCTACGACCAGGCAGTGCAAAAGCTGTTGTTCGGCAATGACTCGCCGCTGATCGCCGCAGGCCGGGTGATCACCACCCAAGCCGTTGGCGGTACTGGCGCACTGAAAATCGGTGCCGACTTCCTCAAGCAATTGCTGCCAAACGCCGTCGTAGCGATCAGCGACCCAAGTTGGGAAAACCACCGCGCGCTGTTCGAAACCGCCGGTTTCCCGGTGCAGAACTACCGTTACTACGACGCCGCGACTCACGACGTAAACCGTGCCGGCCTGCTGGAAGACCTGAACGCCCTGCCTTGCGGCTCGATCGTTGTGCTGCACGCTTGCTGCCACAACCCGACCGGCGTGGACTTGAGCCCGACGGACTGGAAAAACGTTCTGGAAGTCGTTAAAGCCAAAGGTCACGTACCGTTCCTCGACATGGCCTACCAGGGCTTTGGCGACGGCATCGAGGAAGACGCCGCTGCGGTACGTCTGTTCGCCGAATCGGGCTTGACCTTCTTCGTCTCCAGCTCGTTCTCCAAATCCTTTTCGCTGTACGGCGAGCGCGTTGGCGCCCTGTCGATCGTCAGCGAATCGAAAGAAGAAAGCGCGCGCGTGCTGTCGCAGGTCAAACGCGTTATCCGTACCAACTACTCCAACCCGCCAACCCACGGTGCAAGCATCGTCGCCGCGGTGCTGAACAGCCCGGAACTGCGCGCCCAGTGGGAAGAAGAACTGGCCGAAATGCGCTTGCGAATTCGCGGCATGCGCATCCAGATGGTGGACCTGCTTGCCCAGAAAGCGACCCAGCGCGACTTCAGCTTCGTCGGTCGCCAGTGCGGCATGTTCTCCTACTCCGGCCTGACGGTTGAGCAAGTGACCCGCCTGCGCAGCGAGTTCGGCATCTACGCCCTGGACACTGGCCGCATCTGCGTGGCTGCGTTGAACCAGAGCAATATTGATGTCGTGACCAACGCCATCGTTCAGGTGATCTGAGTCTCGCGCGATACGAAAAACGGGAAGCCTTCGGGCTTCCCGTTTTTTATTTGCCTCAGATATCTCTCAACCCGACGACCAAGCCTTCTAGACTGCACACATCTATCCAGTAGGAGCGAGCTTGCTCGCGATAAACCCGAGAACACCGCGGTGTGTCAGGCATGACGAGTTATCGTTGACGACCATCGCGAGCAAGCTCGCTCCCACAGGTTTTATGTACACCCCGAAATTCTTACGAGAACCCACATGAAAAACGATGACCTACGCGCCGACCGCGATGAGCAGGACCATTTCGCGCCCCGCACACCGGCCAAACGCGGCAACAACCTGGTGCTGCAAGTGGCAGCGGGCGTGTTTCTCGGTGGCCTGGCCTTGTGGCTGGTGCAACTGGGCGCAACGATGTTGTACGCCAAACTGATGCTCGCCACGGTGACGTTCGGCGGTTAAGCCAGTTCGGTCGCACGCTGGCTGGCTGCGTCGTCATAGGCGACATACAGCGATTCAGCAACCTGACTCTTGATCGCCTTGGTGCTTTCAAGACCAAGGACAAAACCTTCGGCCTTACCGCCCGCGCGGTTCAATTCGTCAGCGGTACTGGCTTGAGTGATGGCGTCGAACAGTTTCTCGGCGTGCGGGCCGACCCCCTTGGGCAGGCTGATCTGTGCGATGCTCATGCGAACACCCCGTTGTGTTGAGGTGTGAGAACTGGGTGATTCATGGCGCGTACCTTTTCGGCGAATGGCCGGCAGCGCGTGTCACCACTTCCGGGCGGCCATGGTAGACCTCTGAGGCGATTCTGGTAACCGCCAATCACCGATAAACCACCGTCCGTCACTGCCAATCCGTCAAGTTACCAACAGATGCTTGACTTCTCTTTTTGAATCAGTAACATACACGCCATTCCGCGATAGCTCAGTTGGTAGAGCAAGTGACTGTTAATCACTGGGTCCCTGGTTCGAGTCCAGGTCGTGGAGCCAGACAAGGTTCCAGAGAAGGCTTTAAAAATCTCTGACCCCCCCGAAAAACCCGCCTTCTGGCGGGTTTTTTCGTTTTGGCGTTCTGTCGGATTCCGGTGGGTACCAGCCATTTTAAGGGTAGAGTTTGGGATAAAGGTCAGTTCGATAAAAGGGAGTACCCTTATGTCGCGCACTACTGCTCCACTCTCCGACGCCGCTTGCCGTTCGGCCAAGCCCACAGACCGCGCCTACAAGCTTTTCGACGGCGACGGCCTTTACCTTCTAGTCCAACCCAATGGCCGCAAAGGCTGGCGTCTCAGATACGTCAAACCTGATGGCCGGGAAGGACTGACCTCATTCGGCAACTACCCCATCGTTGGCCTCGCGGCTGCGCGCCGCAAGCGCTTGGAGGCCAAGCGAATGCTGGCGGATGGCATTGACCCTATAGGAGCCAAGAACCAAGCCAAGACGGACGCTCTGATCAAAGGCCGCACCTTTGAAAGCGTTGCCCTCGGCTGGCACACGGAAATGTCAGCCAAGTGGGCACCGGACTATTCCAAGACAGTGATGAGTCGCCTCAAAACTCACCTCTTCCCGCTGATCGGCGCCCGCGCCATTGTCGACCTTGATACCCACGATCTTATGCGGCCCCTGGAAGCGATTAAGAAGCGCGGAACGGTAGACATTACTTTAAGGGTACAAAACTACCTGCAGAGCATCATGCGCGAGGCAAAGCGCCTCCGGCTTATCACCGTAAACCCTGCTTACGACCTTGTAGGCTCGATCAAAGCCTCGCGGGTCGTCCACCGCCCCGCTTTACCCTTATCGTGCCTGCCTGAATTGCAGGAACGGATCGACACCTATAAAGGCCGGGCACTTACCCGGCTGACGGTCTTGCTGTCGCTGCACGTGTTTGTACGCTCCAGCGAGATGCGCTTCGCCCGCTGGAGCGAGTTCGACCTCAAACGTGGCGCCTGGGAAATACCCGACACGCGACCAGCGTTGGAAGGCGTACCCTTTTCCACAAGGGGTACGAAGATGGCAGGCGATATCCATCTTGTACCCTTATCGCCGCAAGCGATCGCCCTGCTCGAGCAGATCCACGCAATCACAGGCAAATTTGACTTGGTGTTCGCAGGCGATACCAAGTCTTGGAAACCAATGTCCGAAAACACGGTGAACAGCGCGCTTCGGAAGATGGGGTACGACACCAAATCCGAGATCTGTGGGCATGGGTTTCGCTCGATGGCCTGCAGCGCACTGATCGAGTCAGGTTTGTGGACGGACACAGCCATCGAGCGGCAGATGAGCCACAAGGAACGCAACAACGTCCGCGCCGCTTACATCCACAAGGCAGAGTTCATCGAGGAGCGCAGGCTGATCATGAACTGGTGGAGTCGCTACCTTGAGGCTAATCAGCAGAAGCATGTCAGCCCACGCGAATTCGCCAATCAGACGGGTGCGAATGTCACTCGCCTAAAAGCAACACGTGGCGCAACTGAGTAAGCGCTCGGTCCTCATATCTCAGTGATCCGCTTGTCCACACGGGTCCATCCAAACAGGGCTGCAAAGCCGCCCTGCTTGGATGGACCTCACTTAAAAAATCTAAAGCCCACACAATTGTCTGCGGAAAACCACTGATTTCCATCGGTGGATAATTTCATCCGCAGCCGCAGAACTCCCAACAATTCGAGCCTTGACCCGAATTCTCCACAGGCGTAGAAAAGGTCGGGCAAAGCGCTGTCGTTGACAGCAACCCAGGTAGCCAGAACCTTTAAGGCTACGCCACACCATGGTGGTTCTCCCAAAGTGCGATTAGCGTCCGGCGGCTCGCACGGTCACAGCGATGTGATGGATGCCTACTTTTACCAGTGTGCCCACTGCGGCAACTCATCCCCTTTCATAGCTGCTCTGCAGCAACCTATTCGCTTGGCCATTTCACTGCGCCAACCTGCGCCCGTCTCTTTCTCCCGGAAAGAGACGGGCGCTCCTACCGCTGCTGCAGTCCACCTAGTACAAGGCTTTGCGGCATTCCCCCTCGTGACAATCGGCGTGACAAATACCGAAGTCACCAGCAACAGCGATGCAGATGATGGTGCCGCAGCCTAGGGAATGGACTGCACCTGACTGACAGTCAGGTATGCCCCGGTCGTCGCTTCACTGCCTTCACCTGACTCAGGATCTCGCGGCGCTGGTCTCGTCAGCCAATGCAGCCTCCACCCGCCCACTTCCTCGGAAGTGTTCAGGAGGCCAGATCATGAGATGCCCAAGCTCCCGGTCGTAAGGAGCCGCCAGTCCCACGTTAGTGGACAACCCTCACAGGTCGCAGGGGCCTTGATCCCTGATAACACTCAACATTCTTGGCGGGATGACGTGAGGGAAAGTTTCAACGGTTTGGCTTCGAGAGGAATTTGATCATGGCATTGATCGGTAGAAGGAATGGGCGGAATTTTGGCTACGGCCGGCAATTGAGCTATGCCGGGCCATAGGCGTTGAAAGACCGGTTTGGCGGCTGGCATTACGGCACGGTCAAAGCGCACAGTGATCGGTGGTAAGCGGTAATCTCTGAAGGTGGGATAGCAGAAACAACTATTGCGCTGAGTTCACTGCACGCTAGGTAAAAATCGCTACGGTCTGGCGTGCCCACAATCCGGCCATGCCTCAAACAACACCGCCTGCAATGACAGGGCTGCAGATAGCCCGTCAAACACAGTTCTTCCCTGGAGCCAGTTGGCCGGAGCCACGAAGGGCGCAGCGGGATCAAACTGCTAAGTAATCTGCGCCAACGAGCTCATATCGATTTTCCTTTTTGAGACGATCCAGGCACGCAGGTATCAAGCAACATGAGTGTTCGCTGCAAGCTCATGCGCGGGCTCAGGCTTGATCTTGAACCAGAGGGCGTACATCGCTGGCAGGAACACCAGGGTCAGCACGGTGCCAGCAAACGTACCGCCAATCAGGGTGTAGGCCAGCGTTCCCCAGAACACCGAATGGGTCAGCGGAATGAACGCCAGCATCGCCGCCAACGCCGTGAGAATCACTGGCCGTGCACGCTGCACAGTGGCTTCGACCACTGCGTTATAAGGCGACAGACCGGCTTGCTTATTAGAGTGAATCTGGCCAATGAGGATCAGCGTGTTACGCATCAGAATCCCTGACAAGGCAATCAATCCCACCAAGGCGTTGATCCCGAACGGCTGCTGGAACAGCAGCAGAATTGGCACCACACCAATCAGGCCCAAAGGCGCGGTGGCGAACACCATCATCATTGCCGACATCGAGCGCACCTGAATGATGATGGTCAGCAACATCAGCGCGATCATGATCGGGAACAACGGCAGCAATGCCTTGTTTGCTTTACCCGACTCCTCGATCGCGCCGGCAAACTCAATGCGGTAGCCCGCCGGCAGCTTTTCGATGATAGGTTGCAACTGCGTTATCAAGGCGTTGGAGACATCGGGAGGCTGAAGACCTTCAGCCACGTCACCGCGCACGGTTATTGTCGGCGCACGATCACGACGTCGCAGGATGGGCTCTTCCATGCGCACATCCACCGCCCCTACCTGGGACAGCGAAACGCGCTGGCCTTGGACGCCGGTCAGCGTGAAGGCGGCAATTTTCGATGGATCCAGACGCGTCTCACCAGCGGAGCGAGCGACCACCTGAACCGAACGAATGTCCTCACGCACCTCGGTGACAGGCACCCCCGTGAGCAGAAATTGCAGCTGTTGCGCGACATCGGTCGAGGTCAAGCCGAATGCTTGCAGGCGATCCTGATCCAGCGTGAGATGAAGTGCCGGCACGCGCTCGCCCAAGTCGGTGTTGACGGTCCTCATCATGGGGCTGGCGGTCATGACCTCACGCACCTGCGCGGCGATATCCCGCAACACTGCGGGGTCGGCGCCCATCACCCGAAAGGCCACCGGATACGGTGAGTAAGGACCAAATACCAACTGCGTCACCCGCACGCGGGCTTCAGGCGCCAAACCATCGGCCGTGGCTTGCCTGAGCCGAATCTTGAGCGCCTCACGCTCTTGCTGATTCGCCGTCAGGACGACGATTTTTGCGAAGGATGGATCGGGTAGCTCAGGGGCCATCGCCAAATAGAAGCGCGGCGCGCCCTGGCCAATGTAAGCGGTGACGATCTTGGCTTCCGGCTGCTGAGCCAACCACGCCTCGACCTTGGCCGCCGCCACATCAGTCTGTTCGATAGAGGTGCCGTAAGGCATCTGCACCTCAACCAGCACCTCAGGTCGGTCGGATGTTGGAAAGAACTGCTTCTTGACCACGCCCATGCCCAGAATCGCAACAACAAACAAGCCCACGACGGATGTCGCCACCAGGCCTTTGCGGCGGATCACACTGCCCAGCAGGCGCCTGAAACGCTGGTAGTTCGGTGTACCGTAAATCGCCGTATGCCCGCCTTCAGGCACCTTGATCTGCGGCAGCAGTTTGACGCCCAGGTAAGGGGTAAACACCACGGCCACCACCCAGGAAGTGATCAGCGCAATGCCAACGATCCAGAACATGTTCGCGGTGTACTCACCAGCGGTCGACTTGGCAAAACCGTTGGGCATAAAGCCGATCGCCGTCACCAACGTCCCCGACAACATCGGCGCGGCCGTGTGGCTCCAGGCATAAGCGGAGGCCTTGATTCGGTCGTAGCCCTCCTCCATCTTCACCACCATCATTTCAATGGCAATGATTGCATCGTCCACCAGCAGCCCCAGCGCCAGAATCAACGAGCCCAGGGTAATTCGATCGAAGTCTTTGCCCGTGGCCGCCATGACAATGAACACGGCCGCCAGAGTCAGCGGCACCGCTGCGGCAACCACAACGCCGACACGCCAGCCCATGCTGAGAAAACACACCAGCAGCACCACGCCCAAGGCAGCAAAAAACTTCACCATGAACTCGTTGACGGATGCGCCAATATTCACCGCCTGATCCGTGACCTTGGTCAGGCTCATGCCCAAAGGCATCTGCTCATTGATCGCTGTTGCCTCAGCGTCCAGCGACTTCCCCAAATCCAGGCCGTTCCAGCCATCGCGCATGACCACGCCGAGCAACAGTGCCGGCTCGCCGTTGTTGCGTACCAGGAATGTCGCGGGGTCCTCATAACCGCGCTTGACCTCAGCCACATCGGACAACTTGAGGGTTCTGCCCTGCACTGTCAGCGGGGTATTGCGAATCTTCTGCAGGTCATCAAACGCGCCATCCAGGCGGATGAAAACCTGGGGCCCCTTCGCTTCTACCGAACCGGCCGGCGTTATCATGTTTTGCGTGTTCAACGCACTGAAGATGTCTCGTGCAGAAATGCCCAGTGTCGCCAAACGCTCGTAGGACAGCTCGACAAAAATGCGCTCGGCCTGTTCACCGATGATGTTGACCTTCTTCACACCCGCCACATGCAGCAGACGCTGGCGCAAGCTCTCGGCTTCGCGCACCAGCAGACGTTGCGGCTCGCCCTTGGCCTTGAGCGCATAGAGCGCGAAGGTGACATCGGAATACTCATCATTGACCGTCGGGCCGATCACCCCGGACGGCAACCCCTTCTGCTCATCCAGGATTTTCTTGCGCGCCTGGTAAAACTCCTCCTGGACGGCTGAGGGTGGCGTGCTATCGAGCAGATAAACCGTGGTGAATGCCAAGCCGGGCCGGGTAAAGGTCTCGGTCCGATCGTACCAACGCAGTTCCTGCATGCGTTTTTCCAGCTTTTCTACCACCTGGTCTTGCATCTCCTGGGCCGTCGCCCCAGGCCAGGCGGTGACCACCGTCATTTGTTTAATGGTGAATGCGGGGTCTTCCGCACGCCCCAGTTTGAAGAAGGCGTACAACCCACCCACAGAAATCAGCAGGATCAAAAACAGGGTGATTGAGCGCTCGCGCACTGCCAGCGCCGAAAGATTGAAGCCGCTCATCGACTTACCTCAACCACTGAATTTTGCGGAGCATCGGCGAGTTCAGTCCTGACCTTCTCTCCCTCGCTCAGCAAGTGAGCACCCAATGCGACAACACGATCACCCACCTGCAGATCACCCGTCACGCGCACGCTGGCCTCATTATTCAGGCCGCGAACCTTGATCGGGCGCCATGCCACCTGCTCAGGTTCCCCGCCCACCACCCAGACCCCCGGGCCTTTACCGGCGTCGTAGAGGGCCCCCATGGGCACCTGTAATTCCTTGGCATCAGCAACATCCGTGTCAGCGATAACCACTGAGATCGTCGAACCCAGGGTGGCGTTGGAGAGCGCCCCCTCCAGCACATAACGCGCTTCAAACGTTCGGGTCTGTCGGTCGGCAGAGTCGGACAACTGGCGTAAACGCGCTTTACCTGCAGTCTGGTGCTGGCCGTACAGCTCAACCGTCGCCGCCGAGCCCAGCGCAGGACGTAACGTCTCGGGCAACTGGATCACCGCCTCGCGCTGCCCTGAGTGGGCAACACGCACCACCACCTGAGCTGCGCCAATCACCTGCCCCGGCTCTGCCAAGGTATCCACTACCACCCCGTCAGCATCCGCCAGCAATGTCGAATAACCGGTCGCGTTTTTCGCCACATCAGCCTGGGCCTGGGCAGCGTTGAGTTGGGCTTTCGCCGAGTCGGCAGCTGCTTTGAACCCTGCGTAAGCTGAAGCAGATACCGCTCCGACGGACACCAGATCACGGTAGCGAAGCTCGTCATCGGAGGCCTGCCGAGCTCGGGCCATGGCGGCCAGTACCGCTTCCTGCTGTGCCCGCGCGGTCAGCGTCAGGTCGTTGGCATCGATTCGCATAAGGGGCTGCCCGCGCTTGACACTCTGTCCAGCATCCACCAAACGCTCCAAGACCTTCCCAGGTACCCGAAAACCGAGATCGCTCTGAACTCGGGCCGCGACGATACCGGTGAATACCCGTGCCGCAGGCGCGGAGGGTTGAACCACGCCGATGCGCACCAAGGGCACTTGAAGGCGAGGATCGGCAGGCGTGGCCTCGTTGCAGGCCGCTAGGGCAAACGGCAACAAGACAATGAAAATGAGTGACATGCGTTGGCGCTGGATCATAAAGACCTCTCGGTAGCGGATGCACCATGCTTATTCAAGTGACCATTTATGTCAATAGTCACTACCGAGATGAATGAACATCGCCCACTTGATCAGAGCAAAGCAAAGAAGCTCGATATCTAGTTTTTTCAGGCGCACACGCTGATACGGATGCGCAGCGCATCCGTCAGCAGAGGTTTAAGGCATCAGGCTGCGCAGAACAAGATTGGAGATGAGAGAAGGGGCTTCTTCAACAAAATCGAGGTTGTACTGCAATAGCAGAGGATTGATGAAGGGCCGCAGAGCGAGATGAATCGCCTCTACCGTCTCGTCCAGCGGAGTCTTGCGTTCAAACTCGCCGAGCTCTCGCCCCTCACGCACGATTTGCAACACGAAGCTCTTAATCTGAGCGTCATAGACTTGTGAGCTGGGCCATCGCTCCGACGCGGCGAACGCTGCGATGTCGTAGAGTTTACGGTCGTTAAAGAACAGGCTCACACCTGTAGCGATTAAGGTTTTGACCAGGCGCCGAAAACGTTCAGTCGGCGAGATGCCGTCTACATTGATGGCTTGCTCCACTGCCGCAACGATTTCGGTCAGGCAGTTTGTACAGATTGCTTCACCAATCGCCTGCTTGGATTCAAAGAATTTGTAGATGTAAGCCTTGGAAAAGCCGATGGCCTTGGCTAGGTCAGAAACCGTTGTTTTGCCATAACCGTATTGACTGAAATGTTCGTTGGCCGCCGCAACAATCTGGTCTCGAATGTCGTGATCGGCTGGGCCACGGGCGCTGGGCGAAGAAACTGATGGCTGATTCATGCGAGCAGCTTACTCATCCCAAAGGTGGTTGACAACTTGTGACCAAATTGTAATATCGTCACAAACCGACCCTTTCGCAGGTATCGCATGCACCCTCCTCCTCGTTTCGCCGTTTTACTGTGTTTGGGTATGGTTGCAGGTTGCGCAGTGGGCCCCGACTACTCAAAACCCCGTGTGGAATTGCCCGAGCATTTCTCCGCGCAAACGTCCAAGGCACGACAACTGGGCGCCGCAAATGACGATCTCGCCGCTTGGTGGAACGCATTTAATGACCCAATACTCAGTCAGCTGATAAATCGAGCACTTGAACAGAACCTCGATTTAGCCCAGGCAAACGCAAGGATCGAGCAGGCTCGCGCCGGTTTGGGCGCAGCTAACGCAGCCCTCCTGCCGTCGGCTACCGTCAATGGTCAGGCGGCCCGAGCCCGTCAGTCATTGGAGACGCCGTTGGGCCAAGTGCTGAATTCAGACCCTTCCTATAATCGCTACGGCAGCGCCTATGAGGCGAACTTGAATGCCGGCTGGGAGCTGGATGTGTTTGGCGGGCTGCGCCGAGGTAAAGAAGCGGCCTTCGCCGATTATCAGGCCTCGCAAGCCGGAGCGATTGCCACACGCCTGGCAGTGGTCGCGCAAACAGCCGACCTTTACATCAGCATCCGTGGCCTGCAAGCACGTCTGGAAATTGCCCGGCAGCAAGTAGACACACGACAACAACTGCTCACCACCATCGAACATCTCTACGCAAAAGGCCTGGCGGCTGAACTGCAGTTGAACCAGACCCAAGGCGCGCTGAACCAAGCGCAGGCCACCGTGCCGGTACTGCAAGCAGGCATTGACACGGCAATGAATGCGCTGGATGTCATGTTGGGCAAGGCGCCCGGCACTTACAGCGCGCAGTTGACTAAGCTGGCGCCCATCCCTGAGGTGCCAGGCCTCTCGGACATGGGTGCTCCAGCCGACCTGCTGCGTCGGCGTCCAGACTTGATCGTCGCGGAGCGCCGTCTTGCGGCATCCAGCGCGCGCATCGGCGAAGCCATGTCCGAGTACTACCCCAAACTGTCTGTGGCTGCGCTGCTCGGCAGTGCTACATCGGTATCCAGCGCAAACCTGTTCAGCAACGGCGCCAGTCAGGCTTCGGCGGCACTGGGATTACGCTGGCGGCTGTTCGATTTTGGCCGCATCAACGCCCAGATTGATTTGGCAAAGGGCCAGGAAGCCGAAGCCTTGGCCGCTTACCGCCAGTCCGTTCTGCGGGCCTGCGAAGATGTGGAAAGCGCTGTTTCGGCACGGATCAACCGCGAGCAACAATCGACCCAGCTCGCCCAGGGCGAGTCGGCGTATGCGAAAGCCAGAGCGACATCGTTTGCCGCCTATGAAAAAGGCGTGGTCAGCTTGATCGAAGTGCTGGATGCCGATGAACATCTCCTAGCGGCATCTGATGGCAGAGCCCAGGCACAAACTGAATCGGCTCGCGCTGCAGTGGCCACGTTCAAAGCCTTGGGCGGCGGCTGGCAGCGAGACGATTCAAATGCTCGTGTTGTCTCAAAGGCACTGTAAGACCCTGGATGCGTAATTGCATCCATCTGACCAACTGGTTGCATCTACGTTGACCACAGATTGCATGTGTATTGACCACTAGACAGTGCCTGGGAGACCGGCAGAAAGCGGCCAGAAGCTGCCTCTCAAATGGCACCGGTGAATAAACGCTGTTACTCGCGGTCTGGCACAGGCCTTTGGCAGATTTACCGCATGAACGGACTAGCCCGCGTAATGGCTCCTTGCTATTATTATGTTTTCGATTTGATGGCGTTTTTCTTCCAAACACTAGGACGTGCGACATGGGCAAAAGCAGACATTTCTATGCCGATTGTGTAATTGACAATATTACGAATGAGAAAATTGCCACCAATGGAAAAGAAGTAGTTGTCACGGCCTGGATTGATGGACGAGAGTTACAAAAGCTGCGCATGAACGGCGAGATGTATCGCTATTTCACCGGGATCGGCAAGGGCACAAAGAATAGGATTTGGTTCTGTACGTACACCCGGAAGGACCCCCTCATGATCGCCGCCGTTGAAAATGCGGCGGGTGAGCTTCTGAAAACACCCACCTTTTCGAAAAAAACTAAGTTCTTTGACTTTGTGATTCGTTCGGTTTGCCTTGGTGGAGTAGTTTGGTTCGCGGCGTGGGTGATTTTATTCATTCCGGTTGCCTTCGTTACGAGTGCTGATTTTGATGCGACCTACAACTTCATTAATCCGACTGGGATATATGCCGGCATTTTTGTAGGCCTCCGGGACGCTTTGTGGTCGCGCAAACACATGAAAAAACTGGAGCGAATCGATACCTGGGAAGCCGGTGACTTCAACCACGTGCCAGCGGTGCAGCCAAAGTTCGGCGACGGCCTCGCGGCAATGAAAAAATAGACCTATTTACGAGACATGCCAAAGCACTCCGTGGCTTGTTAAAAATCCCGCCGTCGGCGGGATTTTTTTGCTTTTGGTTTAACAACAACGCCGTTCTGCGCAGTCCCTCGCTCGCTGACATTGGCTCGGTTTACCTTCCGCATTGGGTCGTTTTCAGCCCTTCGTGACAGGCAGAAAACGGCCAGGTGCTGTCGCCCAACAACGACTGCGTTCCAAGCGACTCACTGACCGTGTTCTAGGTAGGCGTCAGCACCCGCTTCAAAGCAGCAAATTGCTAACCAAGTGAGTCCCCGTTGGCGTGTTGATCCTCGGCAAGCTTCAGTTCTAGCTTGCTGTTGATTTCGCTGGTTTTGAGCTTGAAAGCAATTCCATCCAGAGGACCGGCATGAAGCTTTTTCGCTCCCTCGGGCTTGCTCGAGTCGAAGACAAATCTGAACTCTTTTTGATAGGAGTAGATGTTCCGCTTTTTAAAAACGGACTCAACCTCTCCGAAACTGCCGTGAAAGGTCTCGGGATCAAAATAATCGACAAGGCCTCGCCAAGACGAATAGCCTTCCGACTTGGCCGCTTTGCTTACTTTATCGATGAAATCCGCGACCTTAATGATGAGAACGGCATGCTCTCCAAGCGAAAGCATTTCCTCGCCTAGCGTTGCGTGTACCTTCAACATTGAATTGATTTTCTCGACCACGCGCAGTCGCTCCTCTTCTGTTTCATACGATTCCTCGAAGTCCGGTACGGTTACAGCGTACATACAGAAGGCATTCAAACGATCGTGCCCCGTACTCTGCATCACTAGCGGGCCGGCCAGCCCTTCTATTGGAAAGGATTTCTCCTCCCCGTCCGGCGTCTTAAATGAAATCGTCAGAGATATGCGGTCGGGTTGATGCCAATCCGAGGGCGCCTCGAATTGGTCGCCTCGTGCGACATCACCCTCTATCCGTTTGAACTGCCCAATCGTCTTACAGAACATCTCTCCTGTCTGAATGAATGCATCAGCGTATTCCTGCTTATCAAACACCTTAACTAGAAGAATTATTTTTCGGGTCATGAGCCAATCTCAATATTGATTCGAACACGCTTAGCCTACAGATTTCGGCGAGGGGAGAAGCAGCTTCCGCAGTGCGAGTAGCCGATGACGCAGGACGATGCTCAAGGTCGCGCCGGTAAGGCGTCTTATCAATGTACATGGCGCGAGTCTGCATCAAGCTTCTTGTTCAGCGGCGAACGGCGTTGTCATTCGCCTGCTATGCAGCGAACGCTACCGATCGATTGAGGCCTTTCTCTACGTCAATTGTCGGGCTGGTAAATTGGAGCCGCGACCGTCTCCTGTGGGTCGTTACCTGCCTGCCAACTCAGGTAATGGGTACTTCAATTCGCGGACGCCCTGTTCGATGAGAGCTGTGTGCGCTGAAGAAATCGAGTCCAGGTCGTCCAGACAGAAGTACCGAAAAAGCCCCTGAATCGAAAGGTTCAGGGGCTTTTTTGTGGCTTGCAGAGCGAGCTTGCTCCTACGGCGCTTTTTTACTCAGACATGCTCACCGCTTTTTGCGTGCACCACGTGCGGTTCTCCATGCCCATGGTCCACCTCCACCACCGGAACTTCCTTCCCGTCGCAGTCATGCAGCTTGCCTTCGCTGAAGTAATCCCCTTCACGCAATGCTGCCAGATCCTGATACCGCAGAACCCGCTCAGTACCCGCCGCGAACACCGACTGTTGATCGGAATTGCCGGCAGTGAGGTGGTTGAACGTCAGGTTTAGCACGATAGCCATGATCGCCGAGGAGCTGATGCCCGAGTGGAAGATTGTCGCAAACCAGCTGGGGAAGTGGTCGTAGAAGTTCGGCGCGGCAATCGGAATCATGCCGAAACCGATGGAGGTGGCGACGATGATCAGATTGACGTTGTTGCGGTAGTCGACCTTGGACAGCGTACGGATACCGCTGGCCGCCACGGTGCCAAACAACACGATACCGGCGCCGCCCAGCACGGAGGTCGGTACGGCAGCAATGACTCGGCCCATAAAGGGCAGCAAGCCGAGGATCACCAGGAATAGTCCACCGGTCGCCACCACAAAGCGGCTCTTGATGCCGGTCACCGCCACCAGCCCGACGTTCTGGGCGAAGGCGCTTTGGGTGAAGGAGCCAAAAATCGGCGCGATCATGCTCGACAGCATGTCGGCGCGCAGACCATTACCCAGGCGTTTGGAGTCCACTTTGGTGCCGATGATTTCACCGACCGCGAGGATGTCGGCCGATGTTTCCACCAAGGTCACCATAACCACGATGCACATCGACAGGATGGCGGCGAAGTGGAAGGTCGGTATGCCAAAGTGGAACGGCGTGGGGAAGCCGAACATCGGGCCCTGGGTGACGGACGAAAAGTCCGCCATGCCGAGGAACACCGCAATCACCGTACCGATGACCATCGCTAGCAAAATCGACAAACGGGAGATGGTCGCGCTGCCGACCTTGCTGAGTAGCAACACCAACACCAACGTCAGTGCCGCCAGACCGATATTAGACATACTGCCGAAGTCCGGGGCATGGCTGTTGCCGCCCATGGCCCAGCGTGCGGCCACCGGCATCAGCGTCAGGCCGATGGTGGTGATGACGATACCCGTGACCAGCGGCGGGAAGAACTTGGTAATGCGCGAGAACACAGGCGTGATCAGCAAACCAATCAGGGACGCCGCAATCACCGCCCCCAGAATCGACTGAAACCCGCCTTCCCCACCACTGCTGACAATCGCCACCATGGTTGCGACGCCAGAGAAAGATACGCCCTGCACCAGCGGCAACTGACAACCGAAAAACGGTAAACCGAGGGTCTGGAGTAACGTCGCCAAGCCCCCCGCAAACAATGAAGCAGCAATCAACAAACCGATGTCCGCGGGAGAGAGCCCCGCCGCCTGACCGATGATCAAAGGCACCGCGACGATGCCGCCGTACATGGTCAGAACATGTTGCAGGCCGTAAGCCATATTCGCGCCGATCCCAAGATTTTCATCCTCGGGCCGTTGATGTGAGACATGGGGCGTTTTCATGTTAGGGGGTTCCCTGGTTTTTGTTATGCGCACACTGTATGCAAGACACAGGACAAATGTCTATAGAGTTGTATACAACTTATCAGTCAGATTATGGACATGTATCCATCCGATCCCCGACCTGTGCGGTCGGG
>NZ_CATKPT010000041.1:0-26377 GCF_949768125.1 Pseudomonas sp. IT-P253
GCCCGCACAATGCGGGCCTTTTCGTTGAGCCAGAGCGGTTACCCTGCGATGGCGCGATCGACTGACAGCTTGCCGGCACCTTCGATCAATACCGCAATGCCGCCACCCAGCAGGGCCAGGGCGAATTCAAAACCGTTGTTAGCAAGGAACAGCCCGTTATGGATGTGCACCGAGAGGATGGCTACTACCGAGAGGAAGATGAGTCCCAGTGCGGCCGGGCGGACCAACAAACCGATGATCAAGGCCAGACCGGCGAAGAACTCCATGCCACCCGCCAGCGTTGCCATCAGATACCCGGGCGTCAAGCCGATGCTCTCCATGTACTGCGCAGTGCCCGCCAAGCCGTAGCCACCAAACGCGCCGAACAGTTTCTGCGAGCCGTGGGCAGCGAAGATGATGCCGACGAAGATCCGCAGGACAGTCAGGCCATAGCCAGCGCGGGTAAACAATACCTTGTTGATCAGTGAGCTCATGCTGTGTCATCCATTTTGAGTTGAGAGTGGGTTGGTCGCTATATTAATCAGTAAACCAAATGTTAAAATCGCGATTTTTCCGCCATAACAATCAGTTTAGTAGATCATTTCCGTGAGGCAACTTTCTGCCCCTGGGGCTCTAACGACTCCCGCTCCCGATCGAACGCCAGGTAATACTTGTTCACGCTATTAACATAGCTGACAGGTCCCATTCCCACCTGCTCCATGGCGATGCGCTCGACCTGGAAGAACCATTGATTGGGATTCAAACCACGCCGCCGTGCTTCGGCGCGCATGCCTTGAACCCGCTCCGGTCCGATGTTGTAAGCCGCCAGCACAAACGCCATACGCTCACGCTCGTTGAGTTTGGGGCTGGCGAAAAACTTGCGGCGGATCATCGCCAGGTACTTGGCCCCGGCCTGCACATTGGCGTCGAGGTTCTGAATGTTATTGACCCCTACCTGCTGGGCGGCAGATGGGGTGATCTGCATCAGGCCAGTGGGACCGCTACCGCTGCTGGCGCCGGGTTGCAAAGCGGTTTCCTTGAATGCCAGTGCCGCCAGGTTCAGCCAGTCCATGCCTTGAGCGTCGGCGTGTTTCTGCAACACCGGTCGAAGTTGTTCCAAACGCTGGCGATCAGACTTGGCCAATGGATAGTGAACTTGATACAGGCGTCGATAGATCCGCAGGAACGCGGCATCCTGATCCGATGGATTTTTGTAGCCAATGAGGAAGCGATCGATGCTCGCCCGCAGCATTGAGGCATCGCGACGCACGAACCAGAATTCTTCACCCGGATCATTGATAAGCACCTGCCGATCGAAACGCAACTTGGGCAGGATCTTGCCCCAGCGCTCGGCAATCGGTTGCTCGACGATGGTCAGGTGAAAAATCCCGCCCTGGACCATCTCCAGTACGTCTTCGACCGCCAGGGTCGGGTCAACCCACTCGATCTTCACCGGTGGCAATTTATGCAGGGCGAGCTTCTGATTGATCTGACTGACTGCATCCCCGGCAGCACTGCCAGTGGGTAATGCCAGGGTTTTGCCAGAGAGTTGTTCGAGACGGGTATAGCGCTTCTCACCCTTGATCCCGACCAATACCAGCGGAATGTTGCTGGCAACCGGTTCACTGGTGCTGACGGCATAGCCCGAATGCAGATCGAGCAGCTCCCCCGGCGCAACCAGATCACCCTCCCCGCGCTGCAATGCACCGAGCAGTTGATCCTTGGCTTTGGGAATGATCTTGAGGGTGATTTCCTGACCGTCACGGGCGTGACCGTTAAGGTATTGCTCGAAGGCGCGCAGGCGATGGTATTCGACGCCGATGGCCTGGCCCTGGACTTCGCCGGAGCTGTTGCGGCTCTGATTGACCAGCACCCGCAGCACGCGGCTGCTGCGGATGTCCGCCAGATCGCGCACCTTGGTTGACGGCACAGCTTGCAGCGGTCCGGCCAAGCGTGCGACCGCTGGCATCGGCAGCAGCAACGAACAACACAACAGTAGCAAAACCGAGGGACGTGTCATCCACTCTCCGGAAAGAATACTGGGGCCGATTTCAACAATTGGGTGAAATCGAACGACAGAAACAGAGCGCCTTGAGCGCTGGCAAAGTGCGAAAGACCGGCACAGTGATGGCACATCGACCAACCCGACCTGTCTCGCGGCATCAAGAGACAGCTTCAACTCGTTGTAGTTCTTGGCTTTTCTTATAAATCTACAGCTCTGATATGCTTTCCGGCCTTTGGTCCGAGGTAGCACCATGCAACTCATCGATATCGGCGTCAACCTGACCAACCCCAGTTTTGCCGACAAACACCAGGCTGTACTCGACCGCGCCTATGCAGCCGGTGTCTGCCAATTGGTGCTCACAGGCACCAGCGTCGAGGGCAGCGAACAGGCACTGGAACTGTGCCGGCAACTGGATGAAACGGCGCAACGGCTGTTCGCCACCGCCGGCATTCACCCGCATTCGGCCAGCGATTGGAACGCCGACAGCGCCCAGCGTTTGCGCAGTTTGCTCAAGGAGCCGAACGTGGTGGCCGTGGGTGAATGCGGGCTGGATTTCAACCGTGATTTCTCGCCGCGTCCGCAGCAGGAAAAGGTCCTTGAAGAACATCTGGCGATGGCAGTCGAGTTGCAATTGCCGGTGTTCCTTCACGAGCGCGATGCCAGTCAACGACTCCTGGAAATCCTTCGTGATTACCGAGATCAGTTGCCTGCGGCCGTCGTGCACTGCTTCACCGGCGAAAAAAAGGCGCTGTTCAGTTACCTCGATCTGGATCTGCACATTGGCATCACCGGCTGGATCTGCGACGAGCGCCGAGGCACGCACCTGCACCCGTTGGTGAAGGAGATCAAAGGGGGTCGGTTGATGCTGGAGAGTGATGCGCCGTATCTGCTGCCGCGCAGTCTGCGGCCCAAACCGAAAAATGGCCGAAACGAACCGGCCTTCCTCACCGAAGTGTTACGTGAAGTGGCGTTGCATCGTGGGGAAAGCGAGGAAGAACTGGCGGCGCACAGCACCGCGTGCGCACGGGCGTTCTACGGGCTGCCGACGGTCGACTGAGGCATCACGACCGTTATATATTTGTAGGAGCGAGCTCGCTCGCGATGGTCGCTAACGATAACGCGTGTGTGCTGGATAAACGCGGTGTTCTGGCGTCCATCGCGAGCAAGCTCGCTCCTACAAAAGCCTTAATGGCTGTTGCGCATCATTTCTTTAGGGACGTACTTACCGATTTCGAATTTGCCGATCGCTGCGCGGTGCACCTCGTCCGGGCCGTCAGCCAGGCGCAGGGTGCGCTGCATTGCATACATGTAGGCCAGCGGGAAATCGTTGGACACCCCTGCCCCGCCATGAATCTGGATCGCCCGGTCGATAACCCGCAGGGCGACGTTCGGTGCCACGACCTTGATCTGCGCGATTTCACTTTTCGCCACTTTGTTGCCGACGGTGTCCATCATGTAGGCCGCCTTCAACGTCAGCAGGCGCGCCATGTCGATCTCCATCCGCGAGTCGGCAATCTTGTCGATGTTACCGCCCAGACGTGCCAGCGGTTTGCCGAACGCAGTACGGTTCACCGAACGTTTGCACATCAGTTCCAGCGCGCGCTCGGCCATCCCGATCGAACGCATGCAGTGGTGAATCCGGCCCGGGCCAAGACGACCTTGGGCGATTTCGAAACCGCGTCCTTCACCCAACAGCACGTTTTCATACGGCACTCGTACATTCTCGAACAGCACTTCGGCGTGGCCGTGTGGCGCATCGTCGTAACCGAACACCGGCAACGGACGAACGATCTTTACCCCCGGCGCATCCACCGGCACCAGAATCATTGAGTGCTGCGCGTGGCGCGGCGCATCGGGATTGCTCAGACCCATGAAAATCAGGATCTTGCAGCGTGGATCACAGGCGCCGGAGGTCCACCATTTCTTGCCGTTGATCACCCACTCGTCACCCTCGCGCACGGCACGGGCGGCCATGTTAGTGGCGTCGGAGGACGCCACGTCCGGCTCGGTCATCGCGAACGCCGAGCGGATCTCACCGCGCAACAACGGTTCGAGCCAGCGCTGTTTCTGTTCTTCGTTGGCGTAGCGCACCAGCACTTCCATATTGCCGGTGTCTGGCGCCGAGCAGTTGAACGGCTCGGGGCCCAGCAACGAGCGGCCCATGATCTCTGCCAGTGGTGCGTACTCAAGGTTGGTCAGCCCGGCGCCGAGCTCGGACTCAGGCAGAAACAAATTCCACAGGCCTTCAGCCTTGGCCTTGAGTTTGAGTTCTTCCATGATTGCGGTCGGCTGCCAGCGATCGCCCTCGGCGACCTGACGCTCGAACACGGCTTCGGCGGGATAAACGTAGGTATCCATGAACGCGGTCACGCGCTCACGCAGTTCTTGCACCTTGGGCGAATAAGCGAAATCCATGGCAGCTCTACCTTTTTAACTGACAGTTCAGAGGTGTTGTTCAGGTCATGCAATCGATGCTAGAACAGCCATGAAAATTTACCTAGCCTATTCTCGGCGTGTATTAACATTCATCACCGATATATGATCGGATGATCGAGAGCCCAACAATAAGAGTGCAGCGCAATGAATCTGAGCAAGGTCGACCTCAACCTTTTCATCGTCTTCGACGCGATCTACACAGAAGCCAACCTGACCCGTGCCGGGCAAATTGTCGGCATTACCCAGCCTGCGGTCTCGAACGCCCTGGCTCGTCTGCGCGAAACCTTCAACGACCCTTTGTTCGTGCGCACCGCCCAAGGCATGGTGCCGACACCGATGGCCCAGAACATCATCGGCCCGGTGCGCAACGCCCTCTCGTTGCTGCGGGTTTCGGTGCAAGAAAGCCGCATCTTCAACCCGTTGCAGGCGGTGAAGACCTACCGCATCAGCATGACCGACCTCACCGAAGCGATCATTCTGCCGCCGCTGTTCCAGCGCCTGCGCCGCCTGGCACCGACAGTGATCATCGAGAGCTTCCTGTCCAAGCGCCGCGAGACCACCAAGGAACTGGCGGCCGGGCGTCTCGACTTCGCCGTGGATGCCCCCCTCAACACCGACCCGCAGGTGCGTCACGTCAAGTTGATGGAAGATCGCTATGTGTGTGCCATGCGCAAGGGTCATCCGCTGGCGGGCAAAGAAAAATTCAGCCTCGATGATTATCTGTCCCTGACCCACATTCATATCTCCAGCCGCCGCAGTGGTCTGGGGCATGTCGACCTGGCGCTTGGAAAAATGGGCATTCAACGCAAGATCGCCCTGCGCTCCCAGCATTACTTGATGGCATCCCAGGTGTTGCAACAGACCGACATGGTCATGACCGTGCCGGAACGCTTCGCCCGGCGTAATGATTTGCACGCCTTCAGCCTGCCGGTCAACGATGTGCCCCCCGTGGAAACCCACCTCTACTGGCACGAAAGCACTGACCAGGATCCGGCCAACCGCTGGATGCGCGAACAGATGATCGAGCTGTGCCAGCAGGTGACGGCACATGAGAAAAAACTCGATAAGGTGTAGGTGCTTGTACTGCGTCATCGTTCTTCGCGAGCAGGCTCGCTCCCACAGGAGATCTCTGCCATACACAAATATTGTGTTCGCCGAAGCTCTACTGTGTGCGAGCCTGCTCGCGAAGAGGCCCGCAAGAACACCAAAGATTCACGCCCCTTGACGTAAACGTCAACCTGACATTAGTTTAGCGCCATGACCTTATTCGAGCGCGCCCATGAGCAGCCAGACCTATAGCATTTCCGACCTAGCCCGCGAGCTCGACATCACCACCCGAGCCATTCGTTTTTATGAAGAGCAAGGCCTGCTCAGCCCGGAGCGGCGCGGCCAGGAACGCATCTATTCGCCCCGCGACAAGGTCAGCCTGAAGCTGATCCTGCGGGGCAAGCGCATCGGCTTCTCGCTGGCCGAATGCCGCGAACTGATAGAACTCTACGACCCCACCGGTGGCAATCAAAAGCAGTTGCAAACCATGTTGAGCAAGATCGCCGAGCGCCGCGAACAGCTGGAGCAGCAGATGCTCGACATCGAGCAGATGAAGCTGGAACTGGACACCGCGCAGGAGCGCTGCGTCCAGGCGCTCGAACAGACGATCAAAAGCCAGGAAGTCCTGTAGGAGCGAGCTTGCTCCTACAAGGGGGTTTCTCAGTATTCAAACTATCAACACAGGTCGATTCCCATGTCCCTACCCACTCATGTACGCCTGGTCGAAGTCGGCCCCCGCGACGGTCTGCAAAACGAAGCCCAACCCATCAGCGTTGCGGACAAGGTGCAACTGGTCGACGCCCTCACCGCCGCCGGCCTCGGCTATATAGAAGTCGGCAGTTTCGTTTCGCCCAAATGGGTCCCGCAGATGGCCGGCTCCGCCGAGGTCTTCGCGCAGATCCGACGCAAGCCAGGCGTGACCTACGGCGCACTCGCCCCCAACCTGCGCGGGTTTGAAGACGCCATTGCCGCCGGGGTCAAGGAGGTCGCGGTATTCGCGGCGGCGTCCGAAGCATTTTCCCAGCGCAATATCAATTGCTCGATCAGCGAAAGCCTGGAGCGTTTCGTACCGATCATGGACGCCGCCAAACAGCATGGCGTAAGCGTGCGCGGTTATGTGTCCTGCGTGTTGGGCTGCCCCTATGAAGGTGACGTCGCGCCAGAACAAGTCGCCCGAGTCGCTCGCGAGCTCTACGCCATGGGCTGCTACGAAGTTTCGCTGGGCGACACCATCGGCACCGGCACCGCTGGCGCGACTCGTAAGATGTTTGAAGTGGTGTCCGCCCAGGTGCCGCGTGAAAAACTGGCAGGGCACTTTCACGACACTTATGGCCAGGCCATGGCCAACATCTACGCCAGCCTGCTGGAAGGCATCTCGGTATTCGACAGCTCCATCGCTGGCCTGGGCGGCTGCCCCTACGCCAAGGGGGCCAGCGGTAACGTCGCCACCGAAGACGTGGTTTACCTGCTCAACGGCTTGGGCATCAAGACCGGAATCGACCTGGACGCATTGATTCTCGCTGGCCAGCAAATTTGCTCCGTGCTAGGCCGACCAACGGGTTCGCGCGTGGCCAAGGCTCGTAGCGCACAGTGAGGCGTCGGGGGTGTTACCGCAACGCTGAAACGTGGGCACAAGCGAGTAACACGGAAACAATTTGTCGGGATTTAGCTGAACGAAAAAACCTACAAATTTATAAATAGTTGATTTTAAAGGCTTTTTAAAAGTTGGCACGGCTTCTGCTATCTCTATTGCATAACAAGAACAAAAAAAGCAGCAAGCCCTAATAAAAATAAGACGTAACGACTCTGACATAACAAAAACAACACGGCAGAGACGCAGCTAACAGATTTTTTTGGAGAAGGTGTGCTTTTCAGGGTGCTTTTCGAAGTAACCCGCAACCGGGCAGAGAACAATAAAACTACCTTCAGGTAGCTCCCGAACTGGTTGGATCGCTTAGCGAAAAAGTAGATCAGCGCTCAAAAAAATACGTTTGCTCTTGATCCCGGATGGGGATCGATAAAACAGCGGTAAAGGGTCACGGTCACCAAAAACAAAAACAGACCGCCCCTCAATAATAAAAAAAGAGCACATGCAACGACAAATTAAAGGGGAGCTTCGGCTCCCCTTTGTGCTTTCCGTGATTTGTAATGTCCACCGCCCCCGTTAATGTGGGAGCGAGCTTGCTCGCGATAGCTGCGACACATCCGACATAAATATCGACTGACCTAACGCTATCGCGGGCAAGCCTCGCTCCTACAGTATCGCTTTGAGCTCCTCGATACTGATCTCACGCATCCTGAATTTCTGGATCTTGCCCGTCACGGTCATCGGAAACTCATCGACGAACTTGAAGTAACGCGGCGTCTTGAAGTGCGCGATGCGTTCTTTACACCAGGTTTGCAGCTCCTGCTCGGTGGCGCTATGGCCCGGGTGGAATTTGATCCAGGCCACAATCTCCTCGCCATAGCGCGAACACGGAATCCCGATCACTTGCACATCCGCCACGGCCGGGTGGGTGAAGAAGAACTCTTCCAGCTCCCGTGGGTAAATATTCTCGCCGCCGCGGATGATCATGTCCTTGTTGCGGCCCGCAATGCACACATAGCCTTCGTCGTTCATGCTCGCCAAATCGCCGGTGTGCATCCAGCCTGCCTGGTCGATGGCTTCCGCGGTGCCTTGCGGGTTGTTCCAGTACCCGAGCATCACGCTGTAACCGCGGGTGCACAGTTCGCCAATGGTGCCGCGCGGTACAAGGTTGCCCGCCTCGTCAATGATCTTGCTTTCGAGTTGCGGCTGAGTTCGGCCAACGGTGGTGACGCGCAGTTCCAGCTCGTCTGATGGACCGGTCTGTAAAGACACCGGACTTGTTTCCGTCATGCCGTAGGCAATCTGCACTTCGTTCATGTGCATTTCGCTGATGACCCGACGCATCACTTCGATCGGACAGGTTGCGCCGGCCATGATCCCGGTGCGCAGGTTCGACAGATCGAACTCCGTGCGCCTGGGTTGATCAAGCATGGCGATGAACATGGTCGGCACACCATAAAGCGCGGTGGCCTTTTCTTCGGCAGCGGTGCTCAGGGTCAGCAGCGGATCGAACGCATCGTTGGGGTAAATCATCGTGCTGCCGTGGGTGATGCAACCAAGGTTGCCCATGACCATGCCGAAGCAGTGGTACAGCGGCACCGGAATCACCAACCGATCATGGGCGGTCAGGCCAAGGCTTTCGCCCACCATGTAACCGTTATTGAGAATGTTGTAGTGACTGAGGGTCGCGCCCTTGGGGAAACCCGTGGTGCCGGAGGTGTACTGGATGTTCACCGGCTGGTCGAAATGCAGGCTGTCCTGACGTTCGCGCAATTGCCCGGTTGACACGCTGGCGGCCAGATCGGCCAGTTGCGACCAGGGCAAGAAGCCTGATGGCGGTTGCGCATCAAGGCTGATCACGCCGCGCAGCTCCGGCAAACGTTCACACTGCAATTTGCCGATGGATTGCTCAGCCAGCTCAGCCAGCTCAGGCACCAGGCCTTGGAGCATGCCGTGATAGTTGGAGGATTTGAAGGCGCCGGCGCAGACCAGCCATTGGCAACCGGATTGCTTCAATGCGTATTCAACTTCCGAGCTGCGATAAGCCGGATTGATGTTGACCAAAATCACACCGATTTTCGCGCTGGCGATCTGGCTGATACACCACTGGGCGCAGTTAGGTGCCCAGATGCCGAGGCGGTCGCCGGTCTGCAAACCCAGCGACAACAAGGCTCTGGCGTGCAGATCCACCGCGTCGGACAGTTCCTGCCACGTGTAGCGCAACTGTTGATGGCGCACGACCAGCGCCTCCCCGGTCGGGTACTGCGCGACCGTGTTATCGAATGCCTGACCAATGGTCATCGCCAGTAACGCTTTGTCCTGAGAACCACGGGTGTAGCTGCGCTGCGGGCTTGCACTGGGTTGATCCATGACGACCCCTATTGTCTTTATTAACGGGCTGCCGACGGTCACCTGTGGGAGCCTGCTCGCGAAAGAGGCCGATAATTCAACATTAATGTCGACTGATCCGACGCTTTCGCGAGCAGGCTCGCTCCCACAGGGTTGGTCCGCGTTCTATCTTGAACGGGCTCTACTCTCGCTCAAGTTGACGTTAACGTAAAGGGTGATTGACAGCCATTCGTCACAGGCTTACGTTAACGTAAAGGTGAGAGCCCGATCGCTGCCCGCCTCTTCCTACAAAAAGCCAAAAGGTGCCCCATGAGCTATCCATCCCTGAACTTTGCCCTCGGTGAAACCATCGACATGCTGCGCGATCAGGTCCAGTCCTTCGTCGCCAAAGAGATCGCCCCGCGCGCGGCTCAGATCGACATCGACAACCTGTTCCCCGCCGACCTGTGGCGCAAATTTGGCGACATGGGCCTGCTCGGCGTTACCGTGCCGGAAGAGTACGGCGGCGCTGGCCTGGGTTACCTGGCCCACGTGGTGATCATGGAAGAAATCAGCCGCGGCTCGGCCTCGGTCGCCCTGTCCTACGGCGCTCACTCCAACCTTTGCGTCAATCAGATCAACCGCAACGGCAATCACGAACAAAAAACCAAATACCTGCCAAAACTGATCAGCGGCGAGCACATCGGTGCCTTGGCCATGAGCGAACCGAATGCCGGTTCCGACGTGGTGTCGATGAAATTGCGTGCGGATAAACGTGGCGATCACTACATCCTCAATGGCAGCAAAACCTGGATCACCAACGGCCCGGACGCTAACACCTACGTGATCTACGCCAAGACCGACCTGGAAAAAGGCCCGCACGGCATCACCGCGTTCATCGTTGAACGTGATTCCAAAGGCTTCAGCCGCAGCAACAAGTTCGACAAGCTCGGCATGCGCGGTTCAAACACGTGCGAGCTGTTTTTCGATGACGTCGAAGTCCCGGAAGAAAACATCCTCGGCGCGCTCAATGGCGGCGTGAAAGTACTGATGAGCGGTCTCGATTACGAGCGCGTTGTCCTTTCCGGTGGCCCGACCGGGATCATGCAGGCCTGCATGGACCTGATCGTTCCGTACATCCACGACCGCAAGCAGTTCGGCCAAAGCATCGGCGAATTCCAGCTGATCCAGGGTAAGGTCGCCGACATGTACACCCAGCTGAACGCCAGCCGCGCCTACCTTTATGCTGTAGCCCAAGCCTGCGAGCGTGGTGAAACCACGCGCAAGGACGCGGCCGGCGTGATCCTTTACAGCGCCGAACGCGCCACGCAAATGGCCCTCGACGCGATCCAGATACTCGGTGGCAACGGCTACATCAACGAGTTTCCAGCCGGCCGTCTGCTGCGTGATGCCAAGCTGTATGAAATCGGTGCCGGCACCAGTGAGATCCGCCGCATGCTGATCGGTCGCGAACTGTTCAACGAAACCCGCTAACCGGAGCTGTCCATGGCTATCCTGCATACCCAGCTCAACCCGCGCTCGGCGGAGTTCGCAGCCAACAGCGCGGCGATGCTCAAACAGGTCGACGCCCTGCATACCCTGCTCGCCCAAGTGCAGCAAGGTGGCGGCCCGAAGGCCCAAGAACGCCACACCTCGCGAGGCAAACTGCTGCCACGCGAGCGGATCAATCGCCTGCTCGATCCCGGTTCACCCTTTCTCGAGATCAGCCAATTGGCGGCCTACGAGGTTTACGGTGAAGACGTTCCGGCCGCTGGCGTGATTGCCGGAATCGGCCGCGTCGAAGGCGTCGAATGCATGATTGTCGCCAATGATGCCACCGTGAAAGGTGGCTCGTACTACCCGTTGACCGTGAAAAAGCACCTGCGGGCCCAAACCATCGCCCAGCAGAACCGCTTGCCGTGCATCTATCTGGTGGACTCCGGCGGCGCCAATCTGCCGCGTCAGGATGAGGTGTTCCCGGACCGCGAACACTTCGGGCGGATCTTTTTCAATCAGGCGAACATGAGTGCCATGGGCATTCCGCAAATCGCGGTGGTCATGGGTTCCTGCACTGCGGGGGGCGCTTACGTGCCGGCCATGGCCGACGAAGCAATCATGGTGCGCAACCAGGCCACTATCTTCCTCGCAGGTCCGCCGCTGGTGAAAGCTGCGACCGGTGAAGTGGTCAGTGCCGAAGACCTCGGCGGGGCCGATGTGCACTGCAAGATTTCCGGTGTCGCCGACCATTACGCCGAGAGCGATGAACACGCCCTCGCGCTGGCGCGGCGCAGCATCGCCAACCTCAACTGGCGCAAACTCGGCGAAGTGCAACAGCGCGCGCCCATCGCACCGCTCTACAACAGCGAAGAGTTGTACGGTGTGGTCTCGGCTGACGCCAAGCAGCCGTTCGATGTGCGCGAAGTCATTTCGCGGCTGGTGGATGGATCGGTATTCGACGAGTTCAAGGCATTGTTCGGGACGACATTGGTCTGCGGTTTTGCCTACTTGCACGGTTACCCGATTGCGATCCTCGCCAACAACGGCATCCTCTTCGCCGAAGCCGCGCAAAAAGGCGCGCACTTTATCGAGCTGGCCTGTCAGCGCGGCATCCCGTTGCTGTTCCTGCAAAACATCACCGGTTTCATGGTTGGCCAGAAATACGAGGCCGGCGGCATCGCCAAACACGGCGCGAAGCTGGTGACCGCCGTGGCGTGCGCCAAGGTACCGAAATTTACCGTGATCATTGGCGGCAGCTTCGGCGCCGGTAACTACGGCATGTGCGGGCGGGCCTACGATCCACGCTTCCTGTGGATGTGGCCGAATGCGCGGATCGGCGTAATGGGCGCCGAGCAAGCCGCCGGCGTATTGGTCCAGGTCAAACGCGAGCAGGCCGAACGCAGTGGCCAGGGTTTCAGCGCCGAACAGGAAGCCGAGATCAAGCAACCGATCCTCGACCAGTATGAGGAACAGGGCCACCCCTACTACTCCAGCGCCCGCTTGTGGGACGACGGTGTCATTGACCCTGCGCAGACCCGCGATGTATTGGCCTTGGCCTTGTCGGCGTCGCTGAATGCGCCAATCGAACCGAGCCGCTTCGGCGTGTTCCGGATGTGATTTTTTGTGGGAGCGAGCCTGCTCGCGAAAGCGGTTTGTCAGTCACATCGTTACTGGATGTACCACCGCCTTCGCGAGCAGGCTCGCTCCAACAAGAACAGTGGAGAGGTAACACATGAACGACTTCAATACCCTCGAACTGCTGACCGACCCGCGTGGCTTCGCCACGCTGTGGCTCAGCCGTGCGGAAAAGAACAACGCCTTCAACGCCGAAATGATCCGCGAACTGATCCTCGCGCTGGACAAGGTCTCGACCGACGCCAGCCTGCGGTTCCTGCTGGTACGTGGACGTGGCAAGCATTTCAGCGCCGGTGCCGACCTGGCCTGGATGCAGCAATCGGCCGAACTCGATTACCACACCAACCTCGACGACGCCCGGGAATTGGCGGAGTTGATGTACAACCTCGCCAAACTGAAAGTCCCGACGCTGGCCGTGGTGCAAGGCGCGGCATTCGGCGGCGCGTTGGGCCTGATCAGTTGCTGCGACATGGCAATTGGCGCCGATGACGCGCAATTCTGCCTGTCGGAAGTACGCATCGGCCTGGCACCTGCAGTGATCAGCCCGTTCGTGGTGCAAGCCATTGGCGAACGCGCGGCACGCCGCTACGCCTTGACGGCCGAACGTTTCGGCGGGCAACGGGCACGGGAAATCGGCCTGTTGTCGGAGAGCTATCCGGCCGATGAGCTGGAGCAGAACGTTGAGCAGTGGATCGACAACCTGCTACAAAACAGCCCGGCCGCCATGCGCGTCAGCAAGGATTTGCTGCGTGAAGTCGGCAACGGCGCGCTGACCCCGGCACTTCGTCGCTACACCGAAAACGCCATCGCCCGCATCCGCGTCAGCCCCGAAGGTCAGGAAGGCTTGCGGGCCTTTCTGCAAAAACGTCCGCCTAACTGGCAAGCCGAAACCACCACCAAGGAGCCGCGTTGATGAGCGCACCTGTTATCACCACCCTGCTGGTGGCCAACCGTGGCGAAATCGCTTGCCGAGTCATGCGCACCGCCAAGGCGTTAGGCCTGACCACCGTGGCGGTTCACAGCGCCACCGACCGTGAGGCCCGCCACAGCCGCGAAGCGGATATCCGCGTCGACCTCGGAGGCAGCAAAGCCGCGGACAGTTACTTGCAAATCGACAAACTGATCGCCGCCGCCAAGGCCAGCGGCGCCCAGGCGATTCACCCGGGTTATGGCTTCCTGTCGGAAAACGCCGGGTTCGCCCGCGCCATTGAAGACGCCGGCCTGATCTTCCTTGGCCCGCCGGCTTCGGCCATCGATGCGATGGGCAGCAAATCCGCCGCCAAAGCCTTGATGGAAACCGCTGGCGTGCCCCTGGTGCCCGGCTATCACGGCGAAGCGCAAGACCTCGACACCTTCCGCGATGCCTGTGAGCGCATCGGCTATCCGGTGCTGCTCAAGGCCACGGCGGGAGGTGGCGGCAAAGGCATGAAAGTGGTCGAGGACGTCAGTCAACTGGCCGAAGCCCTGGCCTCGGCTCAGCGTGAAGCGAAATCGTCGTTTGGCGATTCGCGGATGCTGGTGGAGAAATACCTGCTCAAACCACGCCACGTGGAAATCCAGGTGTTTGCTGACCAGCACGGCAACTGCCTTTACCTCAATGAACGGGACTGCTCGATCCAGCGTCGGCACCAGAAAGTCGTCGAAGAAGCGCCCGCTCCAGGTCTGAGCCCGGAACTGCGTCGCGCCATGGGCGAGGCCGCCGTGCGCTCGGCACAAGCCATCGGTTACGTCGGCGCCGGCACCGTCGAGTTCCTGCTGGATTCGCGGGGCGAGTTTTTCTTTATGGAGATGAACACGCGCCTGCAAGTCGAACACCCGGTCACCGAAGCCATTACCGGCCTCGACCTGGTGGCGTGGCAGATTCGCGTGGCACGTGGCGAAACCCTGCCGATGACCCAGGACGAGGTTCCGCTGATCGGTCATGCCATCGAAGTGCGGTTGTATGCCGAGGATCCGGGCAATGATTTCCTGCCCGCAACCGGGCGTCTGGAGCTGTATCGAGAATCCGCGCAAGGTCCGGGGCGGCGCGTCGACAGTGGCGTCGAAGAAGGCGATGAAATTTCGCCGTTCTACGACCCGATGCTCGGCAAGCTGATTGCCTGGGGCGAGGATCGTGAACAGGCGCGACTGCGTTTGCTGAGCATGCTCGATGAGTTTGCGATTGGCGGGCTCAAGACCAACATCAACTTCCTGCGCCGGATCATCGGCCATCCGGCCTTTGCCGCAGCCGAACTGGATACCGGATTCATTCCGCGCTACCAGGAGCAGTTGCTGCCGGAGCCGTCGGACCTCAGTGACGAGTTCTGGCAGGCCGCCGCGCAGGCGTTTGCCCAGAGCCAACCGCGCTCCACACGCGCCGATGACCTGAGTTCGCCATGGGCTCATGGCACCGGTTTCCGTGCCGGTCTGCCAACAGAAATCACCTTGCATTTGAGCTGCGAAGGACAAGACCGGGCACTGACCCTGGGTGACCTTCGCACGGCTCAACTCAACGGTGAGCAACTGCTCACCGAGCACGACGGCGTGCGCCGTCAGCATCGGGCAATCCGCTGTGACGGCATTGTGTATCTGCAATGGGAAGGTGAGTTGCGCCGCATCGAGTCCTACGACCCGATCAGTGCCGTCGAGGCCAGTCACAGTCATCAGGGCGGGCTCACTGCTCCCATGAACGGCAGCATCGTCCGCGTGTTGGTGGAGGCAGGGCAAACGGTCGAGGCCGGGGCGCAACTGGTGGTGCTGGAAGCGATGAAAATGGAGCACAGCATTCGCGCACCACACGCCGGGGTCATCAAGGCGTTGTATTGTCAGGAAGGCGAGATGGTCAGCGAAGGCAGTGCGTTGGTCGAGCTGGAAGAGGCGTGAAATGAAGATCGGTCCTACGCATTGCGAGGACCGATCTGACTAGAACTTGGCCGTTGCCTGAACCACCACGCCGATGATTCGGCACTCTTCGGTGTAAAGGACTTTCGGATACGTCGGATTGAGCGGGACCAGGTAACGCTGCCCGCCCTCTTCGATCAGCTTGCGAAAGGTCGCCTCGGCACTGTCCGGCCACTGGGCGATCACCAGTTTTCCGGGTTCGGCGCTTACCGCCGGGTCCACCAGTATCAACATGTCCTCGGCAATACTGATGCCGCTGGGTGCAGTCATCGCATCGCCCGCCACCTTCAGCCAGAACGCTGCGCCTTGCGCGTGGTAATCGGACAGCTCGAACCGCGCCTTGCCGTAGACCGCCTGCTCGCCGTCGCGAACCTCTGCGGGCTCGCGCCAGCCACTGACCGGGTAGCGGAAGTAGGGGTTGTACTTTTGCGACAGGGGCATTTCGTCGTCCGGCGAGGATTCCGGCTCCCTGATCACCAGTGCCACTTCCAGAAACTCCATGCCGAGCGCCTGCAATACCCGATTCATGTCGTCGATGCCGGGCTGACGTCGTTTTGTCAGCCAATGGCCTACGCCGCCCTGGGACATCCCGAGGCGCTCGGCGAGTATCTCTTGAGTGACTTTGAGTTCACTCATCTTGGCCTTGACCAATTCAATCCATTTATCCATGTGCGGCACGATACGTGGGCGCCTCCGGCCGTCAAAACACACATTGTAGTATTTAAATTCTCGTCACAAATACAGTACGTATTAGGATTGATTCACGGATCTGAACCTATCACGGAGTTTGCCAACACCATGACCTTCCCCCACAACGACTTGCCGGATATGCAAATCGACACCACCCTCACCTCGCCCAAAGGCTCTGCCGCCGCGCAGCGAGCGCTGGACTATTACTTGAAACCAGTTGTTTCAGATGAAGCGGCAGAGGCGCGTTTCTTCGACGTGAACCGCAACATCAGCTGCGAAGAAGCGCTGGTTCATGCTTCGGACCTGTTGCGATGCGCCGCTGCCATTGCCAATGAGTCAGCCAATAATCTGCACGGTGCACACCGGGACCTGGCATTTTCGGCAGTGCACATGATTGATATGGCCAGGGCGATGGTAGACCGATCCCTTGAGGGGGATAAAAACCGCTGAAACGGGAAGTGTTTGGCAGGACGACGGAAAGAATTTTCCAATCGAGCAGATAGAATCATTTGACTTGCAAACGAGAATGATTATTATTGCATCCAGCTGATCGCGAGATCAGTCGATTGTCCAGGTGACCTTAGGTCGGTTCCTGGGCTATCTCCTCATCAGGCTAATCACGGTTTTTGACCCGGCTTTTTGCCGGGTCTTTTTTTTGCCAGTTATTCCGGCTTTATCTTCAGGCTAATGAAGCCTTTGAGACCCGCCAACACTGGGCCAGACTCATGAAAAAATACCGCTTGAGAACCCATCGCACAGTCTCTAAGCTGCGTCGGCGTCAAGGAGGACGCCCCCCTCGTTCCACCCCACAATTTCCACCGGTTTTTCCCTCCCCAGCGTGTAAAGTAGCAGCCATAAAATCATATTCAGGAATCGACTATGGCCGTGGCTAAATCCTCTTTCGACATCAGCGCGAACTTCGACAGCGGCAACATTGAAGTGCTGGACATCAGCAATCCGTTGCAGGCGCTTTTGGCCATCAAACCAGACACCCGCAGCCCGCACTTCCAGTGGTTCCACTTCAAGGCCAGCGGTCTGCACGTCGGCCAGGAACACTGGTTTCGCCTGAACAACGCCAGCAAATCCTCATACAACAAAGCCTGGGACGGTTATCAGGCCGTCGCGTCCTACGACCACGTCAACTGGTTCCGGGTGCCGACCATTTTCGAAGGCGACTGCCTGCGCTTCAGCCTTGAAGCTACCGCCACCCACGCCTGGTTTGCCTATTTCGAACCTTACAGCCGTGGCCGTCACGATTGGCTGATCGAGCAAGCGCTGTCCAAGGCCGGTACCGAACTGCTGGCCACCGGCAAGAGCGTTGAAGGGCGCGATATCCAGTTGTTGCGCAAAGGCTCTGGCGCCGAAGGTCAGCGCAAGATCTGGATCATTGCCCAGCAACACCCGGGCGAACACATGGCCGAATGGTTCATGGAAGGTGTGATCGAACGCCTGGAAAAACACGACGATCCAGTGTTGAGCAAACTGCTGGCCAGCGCCGATCTATATTTGGTACCCAACATGAACCCGGACGGCGCCTTCCACGGTCACCTGCGCACCAACGCCATGGGCCAGGACCTGAACCGCGCCTGGCAGAGCGCCAGCCAGGAAATCAGTCCGGAAGTGCTGTTCGTTCAGCAACAGATGGAAAAATACGGCGTCGACCTGTTCCTCGACATCCATGGCGATGAAGAAATTCCCTTCGTGTTCACCGCCGGTTGCGAAGGCAACCCGGGCTATACGCCGCGGATCGAAAAACTCGAAGAGCATTTCCGCAGTCATCTGAAACACCTGACCAAGGACTTCCAGACCAAGCACGGCTACACCCGCGACGAGCCGGGCAGAGCCAACATGACCCTGGCCTGCAACAGCGTCGGTCAAAAATTCGACTGCCTGTCGCTGACCCTGGAAATGCCGTTCAAGGACAACAATGATGCACCGAATGCGCTGACGGGTTGGTCGGGTAAACGTTCAAAGCAGTTGGGCAAGGATGTGTTGACGACCGTTGCAGAAATGGTCGATACGCTGCGCTGATTGCCCGGTCCATGTAGCAGCCTGCGTCCGGCTGCTACAGAGGATCAACCTCGGTCTCTCCCCCGCAACATGCTGTCCAGCACTTCATCACGACGCACCCAACCGTGAAACAACGCGGCCGCCAGGTGCAGCAACACCGTCAAAAACAACAGATACGCCAAATACCTGTGAGCTCTGCGCAGAAACGCGAACACCTGCGCATTCGCGGGCACGATCGATGGCAATTGCAACGAACTGCTGAGCATCACCGGGTCGCCCGCCGCCGAAATCATCGCCCAGCCTAGCAGCGGCAAAATCAACATCAAGGCATACAGCAAGACATGCGAGGCTTTGGCCGCCAGCACTTGCCAGCCTGGGAGGTCGGCCGGCAATGGCGGTTGTTGTGTAGAAAAGCGCACCGCCAGACGCACGACCACCAGTAGCAGAATGGCGATTCCCAACGGCTTGTGCAGATGGATCAGCCACTCATGGCGTTCGGACACTGAAGCGACCATGCCCGCGCCGATAAACAGCATGGCAATGATCATCAGCGCCATCAGCCAGTGCAGCAGCCGCGCCAGCGCAGCGAAGTGGTTCGGTTGGGCGCTCATTGCTTGGCCTCCTGTTTGGCGGCGGGTAACTGGCTGACTTCGCTGGTGCGACGCAGGTAGGAATTGGCGTAACCGGCTGAGCGAGCGGCGAGTAACGGGTCGTTGGAACCTTCGATGCCGGCGGGTAATACCAGCGGGTCGTAATTGATGTCACGGCACTCGCCGTTCAGTTGCGGCTGGGTGCTTTCAAGGACCAGGGTGCCAGCGTTCAACACTTTGCGCCCTTCAGGCCAGGCCTTGCTCGCATCGTTGACCGGGTCGCCGGGGTTGGCCAGGGTGATTTTCAATTGCCACCGTAACGGCCCGGCGGCAATGCGCTGCACCAGGTCTTTCTCCAAAAAGTCACCGCCCTCCGACGCCGTGGCACCCGCCGTATCCTGAGCCATCGGGGTCATGCTCCAGCGCACGGCCTGGCGTTGCCCGGCGGCATTCACCAGGTAAAACGCGTTGACGCTGTTGTAGGTTTCCGTGACGTAACTGGCCGACGGCTTGGCGGTTTTGATCCAGGCCAGGAAGGGTGCCGCTTCCGGATGCGAGCCGAAAAACGCCGGCACGGCCGCCGGGTTCGGTTTGCCGGTGGCAGGATCAGGCGACTGGGCCTGTTGCAATTGGTAGAACGCCTCGGGCGTGCCCACCGGGAATACAGGCATGCTGTTCATTCCGGTACGCCACTGCTGGCCGTTGGCCTGGGTGAAGCGCAGTGCCAGGCTGCGGATCGGCACGCTGTTGTCCGGCGCGTAAGGATTACCGGCAGGCAGTGCGAAACGTCCCACTACCGGGGTCCGCGCCTCGTTGAACACCTGAGCGCTGGAATAACTGCGCGCCTCGCCGCTGCTCTCGAAATGCCCGATCACGCACACACCCTTGGAGTGGTTGCGACGGAATCCAGGGTGCACACCGTTATTGGTCTCAAGCACATTAATCAACTTTTTCGGGGTCAATCGCTGTGGGTCGAAGGTGCCGTTGACGTAGGCAAAAGCCCCGGCGAGTGCGGCGACGACGACGGCAATGCCGGCCAGACGCAACGTCAGGCTCGCAGTACTCAAGGGTGGCCGGGGTGGCGGTGATGATCGATCTACCATGAAAGACTCCAGGGCCATCGGCCACAAGTGAGAAGAATCAAGCAGACGAACCCCACGGCGGTTTATTCCATCGCCCGGTATTTATTTTCTCAGGCGTGGAATAACCTCGAATGCCGGGCGTCTTCCTAGTCCAGCGTAGTGACTAGTCAGAACTTCATGAATGATATCGACGAACAATTGAGAGAAATCATTCCCAGATTGCGCCGGTTTGCCGTGTCGTTGACGCGCAATCCCAGTGGCGCCGATGATTTGGTGCAGGCCAGTCTGGAGCGGGCGCTGTCGAGTTGGGGCGACAAACGTCCCGAGGGTGACTTGCGCGCCTGGTTGTTTTCGATTCTTTACCGCCAGTTTCTGGATGCTCACCGGCGCACCCGGCGATACGCGCGAATGCTCGAATTCTTCACCGGGCGTGACGACGCACAGCCATCGGTGGAGCGTAGCGTGATTGCCCAATCGACCCTCAAGGCCTTCGATCAGCTCCCCACCGAGCAACGCGCCCTGCTGCTCTGGGTATCGGTGGAAGGCCTGAGCTATAAAGAGGTCGCCGAGATTCTCGACGTCCCGACCGGCACCGTGATGTCCCGCCTGTCACGTGCCCGCCAGGCCTTGCGCCAGTTGAGCGACGGAGAAATCACCAGCCCATCTCTGCGGATACTCAAATGATCAGCATGCCCCCAAGTGAGCGCGACCTGCACGCCTATGTCGACCATCAACTGAGCGATGCCGAGCGACGCCTGGTGGAAACTTTTCTGGCAAGCAATCCGCAGGTTGCCGCGCAAGTGCACGCCTGGCAGCAGGACGCCCAGCAACTGCGCGCAGCGCTGAGTGGTGCCCTGCAGCAGCCGGCCAACCCGGACCTTGATCCGGCTGTGATCCGTCAGCGCCTGAAACGCCAGTCTCGCCGGCATCTGGCCAGTGCTGCCGTGTTGCTGATCGCGGTCAGTGTCGGGGGGATCAGCGGTTGGCAGGCCCGGGAAATGACTCTCGTCAGTACCCAACTACCGATGACCGATGCGATGCAGGCGTATCGGCTGTTTGCCCAACAAGGCATTTTGCCGGCTGATTACAGGGTCAGCGACGACGGCGACATGCAGGGCTGGCTCGACCGCTATTTCACTCAGGCCAATCGCCTGCCTGACCTCTCGGGCGCAGGGTTCAAACCGGCCAGCGGGCGCTTGCTCACCACCGATCAAGGACCGGCGGCGATGGTGGTGTATGAGGATCAGGGTGGGCACAAGATCAGCTTCTATGTCCGCCCGCCGGGACCGAAGAACTTCATGTTGCCAAGAGGCAGCCGCCGCGATGGCGAATTGCAGGCCGAGTACTGGTCGGGCGGCGGTTACAACTACGCGATGGTCAGCCCGACCGATACACCGGCGGCGCAGATGCTCAAGCAAACGGCGCAGTTCTGACCGTCGCCAGGATGGACAGGGTCAAGGCAGGAGGATAACTTTTTCACCGCGGCCTTGATTGACCTCTACATAACGCGTCACCCCGTCGGCCAATGGCGATTCGAACAGCCCTTGAGGTATCGGCAACAGGTCCTGATCGAAAAACGAGCCGAACTGATCGAGCATGGCCGCGCAGGCTTGAACGCCGTACAGCAACGAGTTGATCCCCACCACCGAACCGCCCTTGCGATACAGGGCCAGGGCCGGCAATTGCACGAGGCCATCCACCGGCGCGGCAATGATTGCGATGCGGCCGAACGCAGCCAGGGCGGCGACCGACGCCGGCAGCCAGAAACCGGTGGTGTCGAAAATCACGTCCGCGCCGTCGGTGTAAACGGCATGCACCTGGCCCCCCAAATCCTCGGGTTTATCCAGCAGCAGTGTTTGATACCCCAGTGCGTCCAACTCCTTGACCTGCTCCGGTCGCCGCGCCGCCGCCAGGACCTGCGCGCCGCGCACCTTGGCCAACGCCAGCGCCGCGCTGGCGACCGCCCCGCCGCCGATCACCAGCAATCGTGTGCCGACCGTCACCAAACTGCGTTCCAGCGCATCCCACGCCGTGGTGTAAGGCACACCGAGGCTGGCGGCCTGGGCGAAGCTCAAATGAGTGGGTTTGCGCGCGACTCCGTTGGCCGGCAGTTTGACGAATTGTGCATGGGAACCGTCGGCGAAAAAGCCCAACTCACGGCCGGTACCCCAGACCTCCTGACCGATCAGCGCCTGCGGGCCTTCCACGACGACACCGGCAAAATCACGACCGGGAATTCGCGGCAAGGTGGTGTAGGGAAAACGTCCCAGCACATTCTTCACATCGCTGGGGTTGAGTCCGGCGGCCTTGATCTGGACCAATACTTCATCAGTGCCGGCAACGGGAGTGGGAACCTCAACGTAGCGCAGGGCCGAAAGGTCGCCGGTTTTGTCGAACTGCAGTGCTTTCATGGGAGTGTCCGTCAATCAGGAAAGGGAACCTCAGGAGATCCAGCCAGCCACCAGTTGCCGGCCCATCGGCCAGAGTTTCTCGCCAGCGAGCATTCCGAGCAGACCTATCAGCGCGATGGCTGGCGGTGCGGGGGAACGAAAATCCAGTGCGCCGTAGAGCAGACCGACGCCCAGGCCGATGACGAGTGAAATGAGGTAGCTCATGGCAGGCTCCGTGGGCAATCAAGGAATGCACAAAGTCTAGAGCGCCATAGCGGCGAGCATCGGCCAAGTACTTCTGAATGTCGGCCAAAAACACTGATTCCGATCATAAGGAAAACCTGTAGCAGCTGCCGAAGGCTGCGTTCGGCTGCGCAGCAGTCGTAAATCCTGCATGCACGATATTACTGAAGTACCGCGTTGTCTGATTTCACGACTGCTGCGCAGCCGAACGCAGCCTTCGGCAGCTGCTACAGGTTTTCGTTATGGCTGGGGTAGCTCACGCTGGCTCGCGAAAAACTGTGAAGGCGCGACACCCAGTTCCCGGCGGAACATGTCGCTGAAGCTGCTCGGCGAATAGCCCAGCTCCCGGGCAATCACACTGACTGGCACGCCCTGAATCAACTCTGCAACGGCCGTCACCAATTGCACTTGTCGTCGCCATTCGGCGAAGCCCATGCCTAACCCCTCCTTGAACAGCCGCGCCAGCGTGCGCACGCTAGCCCCGGCCGTTTCGGCGTGCTGTTCGAAAGAAACATCCAGGGAGGGCGCGGCCATGACCGCCTGGCACAGATTGATCAAACGCCGGTCGGAATCGTCCGGCAATGGTATTTTAAGCACTGAGCGCCTGGCTCGCCTAAGCTCCAGCAGCGCCAGGCCGACCAGAGCCTCGTAATACGCCGGTTCACCCTCGTCGCCCTGCTCCACCAGCCCGACGATCAATTCACGCAGCAGCCCGCCGACTTCGATCACTTGAACAGTGTCGTCGAGCGTCGCTGCCAACGAAGGCCGCAGATAGATGTTGCGCATCTGCAAGTCCGACACCACGCGAATTCCGTGCGGCACTCCCGGCGGCAGCCATACTGCCCGTTGCGGAGGGACCACCAGCGCCTCATGCGGTGTTTCGACCCACATCACACCGCTCATCGCATACAGCAACTGGCCCCAGACATGCTCGTGGGGTTCGATAAACAGCCCGCGCGGGTAGGTGCGCGCCAACGGTTGCACAGGCACATCGGTGTCACTCAGGTCGGGGGGTGCGGCAAGGGCCATGGGCTAGGATCATTGGGTTTGACAGGAATTGCATGGTAACGAGCCACCGGTCCTGTCGCCACTGGCGGTCGCCGTCCGACAACCCGACTGAATTTTCCGCTATGCCCGCGATCCCTCTATAACCACAGGGAGGAATTCAGGCTATATGAGCAACGCAAAACTTTTCGTCATTGAATACACCCTTCATGGCGTACCCAAGTCATTCATTATCCGCCTGGACAAAATGGATAACGCGGAGGCCTGGCATTGGGCGAGTTGCGATGCGGGTGTTGCACGAATCCCTCGCTTTGGCCGAGAGAAGGTACAAAAGACCAGCAAGCCGCTGGCGGAAAAATTCGGCGTCGAGAATGTTACCTGGCGACCGGCGAACTGAACTGAACAGTAGGAGCGAGCTTGCTCGCGAAGGTCGTTAACGATAACGCGTATTTACTGGCTGAACTCGGCGCTCTTGAGACCTTCGCGAGCAAGCTCGCTCCTACAATTGCTCTGTCGGGCTCCATTTTTTTGGTGGAAAAACGGTCAGCCGTGGGCACATTTGCAGCCCTTGCTGGAGCATTCCTCTCCGTGTTCGTGGTGCTTGGCGCAACCTTCGCAGCAATAGTGCTTACCGTGGCGCACAATTGGATGTTCGCCCAGTTTGCATGAGCATTTGGGGCAGTCGCAGGTACGGTCGGTCATGGGTCAGACTCCAGTAGTGTGGTCGTGCGGTGCGACGGATGCGCACCGTAATATCAGTGTAGATACCGTCTCGTCCCCACCCGATAAAACGATGAAAGGCGAAGAAAAACCGCCAAATGGCGTTTTTTGAGCGTTATCTGCCGCTTTCTCCCTTGCCCTCAGCGCTCGGGTCTACGATTCTTCAAGGACAACGACAACACCTGAGAAACCGCCATGAAAACCGTCGCCCAACTGCTCAAGTTGAAAGATCAGAAGAATCAGGAAGTGCATCAGATCAAACCCGATCACATGGTGCTCGAAGCTCTGATGAAGATGGCCGAGAAGAACGTCGGCGCCTTACTGGTGGTGGAGAATGATAAAGTGCTGGGCATCATCAGTGAGCGAGACTACGCACGCAAACTGGTGTTGCATGGACGTTCTTCGGTAGGCACGCCGGTTCGCGACATCATGGTGTCCCCGGTGATCACCGTGGACACCCATCAAACCGTCGATACTTGCCTGGGCATCATGTCCGATAGACGTCTGCGCCACCTGCCGGTGGTGGAAAACGGCAAATTGCTTGGCCTGCTGTCCATCGGTGACCTGGTCAAGGAAGCCATCGCCGAACAGGCCGAGCTGATTCGTCAGTTGGAGCAGTACATTCGCGGCGAGTAATGCCCCCCTCACCTTGTGGGAGCGAGCTCGCTCCCACATTTGGATTGACGGTGTTCTTCAGGCTGGCCAATGCCGGGCAAAAACCGGTGCCAATATCGGGTGGCGGTCGATTCGCTCAAGCCAGGCGGAAAAACCGGGCCGCGCACTGCGTAAATGCTCGCGACTGCCGGCCCACCGCGTGATCACTGCCGCCAACACATCCAGCGCTCCCGGCGTCTCATCGCCCAGATACAGCTCGCCCGCAAACTGATCGGCAAACACCTCCCAACTCCAATGCAGACGCGCGCGGGCACCGGCCATGAGGTTCTGCCTGGACGACTCGTCCACTTTGGCCAACCAGCGCTCGGGGTAGTCGATGATGCCGATGGCCGAATAGCAATTGCTGACGATGTACACCAGGCCGCGAATCGCCTGATCGCGCTCGGCGGGCAGTGCTGGCAACAACTTCGACTGGGGAAACGTCAGCCCCAGATGAATCAGGATTGCCGCGCTCTCGGTCAGAATGCTGCCGTCGGGCAATTGCAGTGTCGGAATCTGCTTGAGCGGGTTGAGTTTCTCCAGGGCTTGAGCCGTCTCCAGAGACGCTTCAGCATCGATAAAGCGGTAAGGAATCTCGCAGAGTTCAAGGGCCGCTTCAATCGCCGCCGCGCCGGAATTCTTGTGTCCATAAAGCTGGTACATAAACACTTCCTTGGGACCACGAAATGGAAAAGATCAAAAGACTGGAACCTGCGGCAACATCTAGCCAAGTGCTGAAATCAACTGTGCGACGCCTCTAAAGGACAAAGGCACCCGCCAGCTAACCAGTGTAGAAGCCGTAACCGCCCCCACCGCTGCCACCCGACGACCGAACCATCACGCTCGCGTGAGATTCCTTACACGCCCTATCATTGCTGTCGATGTTTACCATCACGTCAATGAAGTTCTCATAAAAAATCCGCGGCGTAACATCGGCTCCATACCAACCACCCCCCCCCCGGAGCACACTCTCATGAAACGCCAAACCCTCCTCAGCATCGCTTTTTCGGTTTTTGCAGTAAACGCTTTTGCCGCTGCCCCTACTCACCAGGTTGTCGCTGAAGGCGGCTCGGATCGTCTGATTGAAAGCCGTGTGGCTGAAGGTGGTTCGGACCGTCTGATCGAAAGCCGTGTGGCTGAAGGTGGTTCCGACCGTCTGATCGAAAAACGCGTAGCTGAAGGTGGTTCCGATCGACTGATCGAAAACCGCGTGGCTGAAGGTGGTTCGGATCGTCTGATCGAAAATCGTGTGGCTGAAGGTGGTTCGGATCGTCTGATCGAAAGCCGCGTTGCATGAATGATAGCTTGCAAGCAGCACCCAACGAAAAAACCCGGCCTAAACAGCCAACGAAAATTGTAGGAGCGAGCTTGCTCGCGATGGACTCAAGAGCGCCGCGTTTAGCCAGTAAACACGCATTATCGTTCACGACCATCGCGAGCAAGCTCGCTCCTACACGAAAAACCCGGCCTCATCAGCCTAATGCCGATCAGTTAAGCAAACTCAGCAGCAAAACATACCCCGTAGCAGCTGGCGAAGCCTGCGTCCGGCTGCGCAGCAGTCGTAAATCCTGAGGGCGCGGTGAGTCTGACGCACCGCA
>NZ_CATKPT010000042.1:0-21940 GCF_949768125.1 Pseudomonas sp. IT-P253
CAAGCTTCGCTCCTACAGCAGCCGGACGCAGGCTTCGCCAGCTGCTACAGGCGCCAGGTTAGAATTTTTCCATTCAGCCGCGTGTTCCAGTGAATGAAATCGGTCTAAAAATGCCCTTCCAACTCTTCGAACTGTTGCTATCCTTGAACATGTAGGTGAAGACGCAGACTGATGCGCAAGCGGATAACGAGGAAACGTGGGGCGCGTTCCGAAGGGTACACGGTTAGAAAGATCTCCGCGCTGAGATCCAGCCCTTATGCCGTGTGAAGCAGAGCAGCATGTAACGGTTCAAAAAAACTGTTCTGTGGGAGGCCTGATAAACCTTGCAAGCCGGAGACCAGCACTGGCCACCTACTCGATTTTCAAAGCCCGCCTTGTGCGGGCTTTTTCGTGTGCGCAGGTTCAAGTGTTCTATTACGATCCCTGTAGGAGCAAGCTCGCTCCTACAGGTTATTTCAGGTACCAACCCCACGGCTGGTCACTGACGTACTCGGTGACTTGCTTGACCTCCAGGTAATTGTGCAACCCCCACTGGCCCAATTCGCGACCAATCCCGCTGTGTTTCATGCCACCCCAAGGCGCTTCGACAAAGGTCGGTTGTGAGCAATTGACCCAAATAATCCCGGCGCGCAACTGGTTGGCGACGCGGGTGGTGCGGTGTAAATCGGCACTCATTACCGCAGCGGCAAGGCCGAAGCGGCTGGCGTTGGTCATTTGCACCGCTTGTTCTTCGGTCTTGAAGCGCTTGATGCACAACACCGGGCCAAAGACCTCCTCGCGCCAGAGAATGCTGCTGTGCCCGGGCTCGTCGAAGATCGCCGGTTCGATGAAGTAACCCTGTGCCAGAGACGCCGGCCGCCGACCTCCGGTGAGCAGGCGTGCGCCACTGGCGAGGCCCTGATCGATGAAGCCGAAGACCTTGTCATACTGGCTTTGACTGACCAGCGGGCCAAGCAGGACACCAGGCTCCAGGCCCGGGCCAATGGTGATTCTGCGGGTTTCCTCGACCAGCCGCTCGATCAACCGCGAGGCAATGTTTTCCTGTACCAGCAGGCGTGAGGTGGCGCTGCACACTTGGCCCTGGTTCCAGAAAATACCAAACAGAATCCATTCCACGGCCGCCTCGACATCCGCGTCGTCGAACACAATGAACGCGGACTTTCCGCCCAGTTCGAGGCTGATGTTCTTGATGTCGCGGGCCGCCGCCGACATGATTTTCGCCCCGGTGGGCACGCTGCCGGTGAAGGCCAGTTTGTCCACGCCGGGGTGCTCGGTAAGTGGGCTGCCGGCATCGGCGCCCAGGCCGGTGACCACGTTCAATACCCCGGCTGGCAGGCCGATGCGGTCGGCGGCAGCGGCCAGCTCCAGCGCGGTCAGTGGCGTCAGCTCGGAGGGTTTCAATACCACCGTGGCCCCGGCAGCCAGCGCCGGCGCAACCTTCCACGCCGCCATCAGCAATGGGTAGTTCCAGGGGATGATCTGCCCGGCCACACCAATCGGTTCGTGGCGGATGCGGCAGCGGAAACGCGCGTCCGGCAACGCCAGGGGCTGGTCTTGCTGCTGATCCAGATCACGGGCCAACCCGGCGTAGTAGCGAAAGCAGCCGATCGCATCGCCAACGTCCCACTGTGCTTCGGGCAACGGTTTGCCGTTGTCGCGCACTTCCAGTTCGGCCAGCGCTTGTTGGCCACTTTCCAGTTCGTCGGCCAGGGCTTCCAGCCACTGTGCGCGCTCGGCGCCACTGGTTTGGCTCCAGCCATTGTCAAACGCGCGTCGGGCGGCGCGCACGGCATGATCGACGTCTTCTTCTGTCCCGGCGGCGACTCGATGAAAGGTTTGTTCAGTGGCCGGGTCGATGACGTCCAGGTACCCACCCAGATCCGGGCTGACCCACTCGCCGTTGATGTATAGCTGATCACGCATGCTGAGACTCCTGAACGCCGGTGCGGCGGTTTTGCAGAGAGCGGGAAGTGAAGAGCAGTGCCATTGACGCGCAAATGATCACCGTCGAGACCGCATTGATCTCCGGCGTCACGCCACGGCGGATGGAGGAAAAGATGTAGATCGGCAACGTCGTTTCCGAACCGGCTACGAAGAAGGCGATGATGAAGTCGTCAAAACTGAAGGTGAACGCCAGCAGGAACCCGGCCATGATCGCGGGGCTGATCTGCGGCAGGGTGACTCGCCAGAAGGTCTGCATCGGTGGTGCGTACAGATCGGCCGAGGCTTCCAGCAAGGCCTTGTCCAGCGAGTCGACGCGGCTGCGCACAATCACCATGACCAGTGCCATGGTGAACAGCGAGTGCGCGGCGATCACCGTGAAGAAACCCATGTTCAGGCGTGGAACACTGGGGATCAATGTCGCCAGCAACGGGTTGATCAGGTCGAATAGACTGATGAACGCAATCAGTGTCGAGATACCGATGACGATGCCCGGGACGATGATCGCGCAGTACGTCAGTGCATCGAACAGCAGGCGCACTTTGGGTCCGGTCCGTTGCAAACCAAATACCGCCAGCGTACCGAACAGCGTAGCGATCACCGCCGATGTGAACGCAATGAACGCGCTATGCCCCAGCGCTTCCATGATGAACGGGTTGCCGAATGCGCGACCAAACCACTGCACCGAGCAGCATTCGAATGTCAGGCCACTGCGCCCGGCGTTGAAGCTGAACAGCACGATCAACGCGATCGGCGCGTAGAGAAACAGGTACAGCGACGTCGAATAGCTGCGCAACCACATGTCATATACCTCCGTCTGCAGGACGGCCGCCGTAGCGCGCCACCAGTTTCAAGTACACGCCGATGATCAGCAGCATCATTGCCACCAAGGTCATCGCCAGCGCACTGCCGAAGGGCCAGTTACGCGATTGCAGGAACAGGTCGACCAGCGCGTTACCGACGAAGAACACTTTGCCGCCGCCGAGAATGGCCGGGATCAGGAACTCGCCCATCAGCAGGATGAACACCAGCATCACCCCGGTGATGATCCCCGGTGCGGACAGCGGCAGGGTGATTCGGCGAAAGCTTTCGAAGGCGCTGGCGCCGAGGTCGGCGGATGCTTCGAGCAGGCGTTTGTCGAGTTTTTCCAGGCTGACGTAAATCGGGAACACCATCAGCGGCAGGTAGCCATAAACGATGCCGATGAGCACCGCCCACGGCGTGTTGATCAGACGCACGTCCTCAAGGCCCAGGCTGGCCAGCAACGCCGGAATACCCTTGCCGCTGAGGATGAAGATCCAGGCATAGGTGCGGATCAGAAAGCTGGTCCAGAACGGCACGATCACCAGCGTCAGCAACAGCGAGCGATTCTTGCTGACCTTGACCGCCAGAAAGTACGCCAGCGGGTAGGCCGCCACCAGGCACACCAACGTGCCCAGCGGTGCCAACATCAGCGTGTTGCTGAACGCCGCCCCGCGAGAGCCGAGGTTCAGGTAGTTGGCCAGCGTGAAGCCACCGGCGTAACCGCCCACGGTACTGCGCGCGCCGAAACTGAAGACCAGGATGATCACCAGCGGCATCAACAACAGCAGCAGGAACCATAATGTCGAAGGCAAGAGCATCAGCAGGGTGATCCGCCGGCCGAGGCTGCGCCGCTGGCGAACCTCGACTGACAGGGCATTGCCTGACTGCACCGTTTGCGGGTGGGCGGCGGCGTTCATGGGTGACTCCTCATTGGCCATGGTCAGGCGATCAGGCAGACTTGAAGCGGGCCATCAGTTCGGCGCGCGCCGGGCTGGTCAGCGTCGCGGCGGCACCGAACTCCAGCGGGCTGAGGGCTTCGGCGGCCGGGTACATGATCGGATCGTTGAGCATGGCGGTGGGCAGCAACGCATCGACGCGCTTGTCGCCGCTCGGGTAGCCGTGGCTCAACACTTCGAGTTTGTTGTGCTGCGGATCAAGCAGGTAGTTGATAAAGGCGTAAGCGGCGTCTTTGTGCTCCGAGCTTTTCGGGATGGCGAAGAAATCGCTCCACAACTCGCCACCTTCCTTGCCCAGTTCGAACTGCATTTGCGCGTTGTCGCGATGCAACTGCGATGCGTCGCCAGTCCAGGACATCGCCAGCCAGGCATCGCCGCTGCGCATCGACGGTTGAATGTCGGAGTTGATTGCGAACAGGTGCGGCTTGACCTCGATCAACAGTTTTTCGGCGTCGGCCAGTTCTTTCGGGTCCAGGGAGTTGAAGCTGTAGCCGAAGCTTTTCAGGGCGTTGCCGATGGCAGTCAGTTGGTAGTCGTGGACCATCGTCCGGCCGCTGGCAGGGCCTTGGGCGGCTGCCCAGAATTCCTTCCAGCTGGTCGGCCCGTTCTTCAGCTTGCCGGTATCGTAGAGCATGCCGGTGGTGCCCCAGTTTTTCGGCACCGCGTACACCTTGCCGTCCACCGTGCCCTGGGCCATGAATTTTTGCTGGAAGGCCGATGCATCGAAATTGGGAATGCGCGACAGGTCCAGCGGTTCGATCAGGCCCAGGCCAACGTAGGTGCTGATGGTGTAGTTGGTCGGCACCAGCACGTCCCAGCCGCTGCCACCGGCCTGCAACTTGGCGAGCATTTCTTCGTTGGAGCCGAACACGCTCATGGAGACGCGGGCACCCGTGGTCTTGGCGAAGGCGTCGAGGTTTTCCTGGCTGTGGTAATTGGGCCAGGTGGCCAGCGACAAGCGATCGCCGAGCTTGGACTGGTCGGCGGCCTCGGCGGTCGAGGTCAGCAGGCCGGGCATATTCGTTGCGACCACCGCTGCGGCAAGGCCAAGGCCTGTGCGGCCGAGGAATTCACGGCGACTGATCGAGCCGTTCTGCCAGCTGCGCAGGGTCTTGATAAACGTTTTCTGGTCCATAACACGCTCCCCATCTGGTTGATGAAACGAATCGATGTCTTACAACGCCATGGCCAGGCCATTGGCGTGATCCCAGCCGACGCGCACTGCCGCGCCGTGTTCGAATGCGTTGGCGCCGTGATCCTGCTGGCGCGGTACGCGCACGCACACCACGCCGAACGCTTGGGTACGCACGCGGTATTCGGTGGAGTTACCCAGGTAAATGCGGTCTTCCACGCAGCCTTGCAGGGTCACTTCTCGTGCCATATCAGCGCTGACTCCCGCAATGCTGATCAGCTCCGGGCGCACGGCGATGCAACCGTCGGCGTCAGCGCTCAGGGCTTTGCCGGTGGACGTCAGCGGGCTGGTCAGTTCCAGCCCCTGGGCGGTGCGCAGCACCACCGAATTGCCGTGCAGGCGCCGCACCGTGCCGTCGAACAGGTTGGATTCGCCGATAAAGTCGGCCACGTAGCGGCTGGCCGGCGCTTCATAGAGTTGTTCCGGGGTGGCGGTCTGGATGATCGAACCGTTGTGCATCACGCTGATGCTGTCGCTCATCGACAGGGCTTCTTCCTGGTCGTGGGTGACCAGCACGAACGTGATGCCGACCTCGCGTTGCAATCGCAGCAATTCGGATTGCATCTCCTTGCGCAGCTTGCGATCGAGCGCCGCCAGCGGCTCATCGAGCAACAACACGGTAGGCTTGTTGACCAGCGCGCGAGCCAGGGCCACGCGCTGCTGTTGACCGCCGGACAGCTCACTCGGCTTGCGCTGGCCGAAGCCGCTGAGGCGGACCATTTCCAGCGCCTCATCGGCCATGCGCAGTTGGTTTTTTTTGTCCGGACGCGGGGTGCGATAACGCAGGCCATAAGCGATGTTCTGCGCCACGGTCAGGTGCGGGAACAGGGCGTAATGCTGGAACACCATGTTCACCGGCCGCTCGAACGCCGGCACACCGGCAACGCTTTTGCCGGCCAGACGCACTTCGCCACGGGTGGGCTGTTCGAAGCCGGCGATCATGCGCAGGGTGGTGGTTTTGCCGCAGCCGGAACCGCCGAGGAAGGAATGGAAGGAGCCACGGCGCACCGCGAAGTTCAGGCCATTGACGGCCGTTACCTCGCCATAGCGTTTGACCACATTGCAGAATTCGATATCGCTTGGCGGGTTGTCGTTCACGCTGTTGTTCACGAGGCGGGCTCCCTTGCAGTGATGACGTCGAGGGCCAAACTAGCAATGAGGGTTTTGCGCTGTATATATCCCTTGGGGGATAGAGGCAGCTACAAGCTGCAAGTGGCAAGCTACAAGTTGAAGGCGCGACCGCGTTCCTCTTGCAGCTTGTCGCTTGAAGCTGGCAGCTGATTCTCGGTGAGGTCACGGATAAACAGCCCGAGCAATTCGGACTGGCTGCCGATGCCAAGCTTGGCGTAGATGTTTTTGCGATGAATCTTCACCGTGCCGGGACTGATGTTCAATTGTTCGGCGACCGAAGCGCTGGAGTGACCGCGCAATAGCAGCTGGACAATTTCCTGCTCGCGCCCGGTGAGGATGTGCGCGCCGAACTGATCGAAGGCTTCGCGGATCTTGAAATCCAGGTCCTGCGCCGGACGCGGTTGCTGGATTTGCCGCAGGCGCCAGGCTTCATTGATGACCTGCTCGACCACGGCCTGGGCACACTCGATCAACTGCATCTCGTCACGGCTGAACGCGCAACTGGCGGAGGAACGCATCAATGACAGAACGGCCATGGAGCCATCGCCGAGATTGACGAAAAACGCCACTTCTTCTGCCAGACCGGTTTGCTGGTAATAGGTCAGGTAGTACTCGCCGAGGTAGAAGTGGTCAGGCGCGAACTGCCGCAAGCGCCACAAACCGGGTGCTTGTCCACGGGTACACGCGAGGTAGAACGGGTCCAGCAAATAGGGCCCGCACTGGTAGTCATCGACATACACGGCACGCTTGTCGGCGGAGAAGGTATCGAACAGCGCCAGCGGCCGGTGATTGCCTTCGTAGACGAACAGCACGAAATGATCGACCGGGCATACATGCCGCAACCAGTGGCTCAGTCCCGACAGCCGCGCATGCCCGGGGGGCAGGTCTAGCAGGTGGGCGATACCGGTGGTCCAGAGTTTCAGTTCCTTGGGGCGCATGGTCACTTCAGGCCGGATTGGGTTGCGTTTAGATGCACAAACTGCGCCATGGGTGGCTTGGCCTGTGGTGGCGGTGCAGGGGCCATACCGTCGTAGCAAACATGCACCGCGACAGGGCCGGGTGTTACCGAGAACCACAGGCGTGGTATCAGAAGTGATCGATCAGGGAGGTGGTGTTGCAGGTGATAACAATTGGCTATCATCTCGACTAAAGTGTGCACCGTTCGAGAAATGGATCCTGGGCGTTTTCTAGGCGATCAAGGCCAAAAGCCGAAGCCAAAGCCAAAGCAACGGCAGGATCAAGAGCTTCGCGAGCAATGTAGGAGCGAGCCTGCTCGCGATGAATTCGAAGGCAGCGTATTTTTCCAGACAGCACGCGTTATCGTTCAGGTCCATCGCGAGCAAGCTCGCTCCTACAGTGGATATTGGATCGGCGTAGCGCTTTTGATCTTGACGCACCTATATCGTGAGGCTTCGTTCCGGGCCCACGGAGCAGGACCGGAGCGAGGGCATGCCGAGCCACAGCGAGGCACCGAACGAAAGGGGCAAGAGCGCTTTGGTTACTTTCGCCTGGGCCGGCATTCCGGCTTTTCGAAAGTGACTCGCCGTAAGGGCGAAACCAATAGCCGCCGTTACAAAAAAAAACGGATATACACTCAATTAACCCCCAGCCAAAAACCGCGAAGGGATCGCATCCACAAACGGATAAAGCGAAAAGTAAGGCCTGGCCTCATCAATAACCCGCTGAAATGAGGCCCTCTGCGTCAACCTGTCGAAATACGCCCGCAAATGCCCATAGCCATCAGGAAACGACACCAGCGTACTGGCATAGAACAGCGCCGGAGCCGCCGCACAATCGGCCAGGCTGAAATCCACACTGGCCACCCACGTCCTCGACGCCACCTGACGATCGATCATGCCGTAAGCCGTCATCAGCATAGAGCGCTCCCTGGTCAAATCGCCGTTAGCGGCGCGTAACCGATCACCGACAATGGCTTGCAGCGGTTCCTGCACGTAAAGATCAAAAAAACGGTCCCACAGACGCACCTCCAGCGCAGTATCCCAATCGTCTGGAATCAGCCGGGACTGACCCGCATAAAAGCGATCCAGGTACTCGATAATGACCGTGGTCTCCGGCACGCTGCGCTGTTGCGCATGATCACGGATCACCGGGAACTTGCCGAGCGGCCATAGCGCTTGAAGCTCCGCCCTGTCTGCATCGTTCCCGAGGTCGATGATCCTCTTCTCGAAATCGATACCGTGCTCATACAGCGCGATCAGTGCTTTTTGGCAGAACGACGACAGCGGATGGTAGTAGAGCGTCAGCGACATCTTTCAACTCCTCGGCGCAAGGGGAGCGCACTGTGGCCAACCAGGAAAACCATGAAGTATTGGCCAATGTCCGCCGATGCGCGAGGAGCCGTCGCCACTGGGTGCGCGACATGACCCTGGACTATGTCCTTCAATCAGGCACGCTCAAAGAGCTCGGCTTCAGTTTGCGCAACGGTGTCGTCTGCCGTTCACTGTGGGAGCGAGCTTGCTCGCGATGGACTAAAGAGCGCCGCGTTTAGCCAGTAAACACGCGTTATCGTTAACGACCATCGCGAGCTCGCTCCCACAGTGAACGGCATGACGAACCAATTCGGGTTTTTTATGGGCAAGACACTACTTGCCGATTGTTAATTACCATCCGCGACCTTGCGTTCTATCTCAGCTATTTTTCGCCTGAGTTCTTCGGCTTCCTCTACCTGGGTCGGGGTTAAAGGGGGCGTATCGGTTTCATCAACACTTTCGGGTTCGGGCTCGTTATCACGGTCATCTTTGTTCATGTTGCGTACCTCCAGTGGCCTATACATTGGATGCGGCGGTCATGAGCGAGTTCTGGATTTGTTCCGGCGCTTGCCACCTTTGGTCGGCGGTGATGACTGTGCGGGATTGGGGCATGTGCCCCAATCCCGGCGCTTCTATTTTTTGCCGGCCTGCAGCGGTGGGGTTCGAGGCGGGATCATTCGCTTCGTCCCGGTCGACTCAAACGCTGAAGCAAAGCGTAGCAGCGACGAGTCATCATAGGCGCGACCGGCAAATGTCAGACCGACGGGCATACCGATGTCCGGCATGATGCCCATCGGCACGGTAACCGTGGGCACCCCCAGGTGACGAATGGCGAGGTTGCCGTTGGCGACCCAAATGCCGTTGCTCCACGCGATATCCGCAGACGCTGGATCGACATCGGCATTGGCCGGCGCCACATCGGCGACCGTCGGGAACAGCACCGCGTCGAGCCCCAGCCGATCCATCCAGTCTTCGAGGTCGATTCGACGGGTCTGTTCAAGTCCGCGCAGCCCGTCGGGCACTGTGACGATCTGGTCCCACGGTGTGATGCCGCGCTCGGCCATCCTCACATATTCGTCCATGCCCGCGACGAGGTCGCCCTCGCGGTTGGGCAGGGTGCCCGGGTCATGCGGGAAAATCAGCGGCCCGTCCACGTCGACCAGACGGTTCAAGGTCGGATCGCCGTTGGCCCGCAGGAAATCATCGAATGCCCAGGCCGTCAGATCCCACAACTCATGATGAAGGAATTCTTTGGACACCAGGCCTCGGGTAAACACCGTCGGCGCGCCCGGACGATCACCCTCGCAGTTGGAGACGATCGGGAAATCGACTTCGACCACTTCGGCGCCGGCCGCTTCAAGTGCCTGGCGAGCGTGATCCCAGAGCCCGATCACCGAGGCACGGGTGTTGATTCGCTGACCCGTTGGGCCACCGATACCCGGCGCGTCCGCCGTGCCCGCTTCAGGGTCCGCGTTGATGTACATACGAGGAACGCCCAGTCGCTTTCCAGCGAGCGCCTCGGTGTTCGCGGCCAGTTCGGCATAGGAGGCGGGACGCACCGAGGCGACACTCGGAATGGGCACCCAGGGTTGCATCCGCCACAAATCACCCCGTGTATCGGGATCCTCCGCCACCACCACGTCGAGCACCTCCAGGAGGTCTGCCATGGTTCGGGCAAACGGCACGACCACGTCCATTGTCGGCGTCAGCGGCCAGTTCCCGCGCACCGAGATCACCCCGCGCGAAGGCGTATAGGCACACAGGCCGTTGTTGGAGGCAGGACCGCGTCCGCTCGACCAGGTTTCTTCAGCAAGGCCGAAGGCCGCGAAACTGGCAGCGGTTGCAGTCCCTGCGCCATTCGATGAGCCCGATGCGAAAGGGGCAGTGAGGTAGTCAGCGTTGTACGGGCTCTCTGCACGGCCGTAGACCCCGCGCTGCATTCCGCCGTTCGCCATGGGCGGCATGTTGGTCTTGCCCAGGCAGATCGCTCCGGCAGCGCGTAGCCGTTCGATGGTGAACGCATCACGATAAGCCACCAGGTTCACGAAGGCCGGACTGCCAGAGGCGGCGGTCAGCCCCTTGACCAGATAACTGTCCTTGGCCGTATAAGGAATGCCATCGAGCGGACCCAGCGACTCACCCTTGGCCCGACGGGCATCGGACGCTTGCGCCTCGTTGAGCGCATCAGGGTTTCGCACCACCACCGCGTTGAGGGCGGTAGGCGTGTCGGGGCCATCGTAGGCATCAATTCTGGCGAGGTAAGCCTGGACAAGCTCAACCGCCGTTGTCTGGCCAGACTCAAGCGCCGCACGCAGTTCGGCAATGGAAACCTCGGTGACCTCGATCATGCTGTTACCACCGGCTGCTGATGGGGGATTCGGTGAATGTTTCCATCACGGACATCACTTTTTTCAAAATGGATTCTCATATCGACTCTCGTTGCACTGCCTTACGCGACAGGGTCTGGACTTACAACCTGAACCGTCTATTTAACACCGAAGCCGGGAGCAGAGGAATTGGTGTAAAGACTCGCCTGCGCTCAGGCGCTTTGATCATGATCGCATTCGGTTGATTGCGGCGTGTCGCGAGGGATTGCAGTTCACAACCCAAAGCGGAAATTGCGACCTCCGCAAAGTAGCCCTCCAAAACTTCTGAGACCAAGCAATCAGGCATCACTGGTGTCGATGCAAAACACGGCATCGCCCCTAAGGAAGTTGGTTTTCTGAATGGAGGGTGATGCGCCGCTACTGTAGGATCAGCCCGCGCCGGGTTTTTTGAATGCCAGGAGTATTGACCCTGGCATTGCGCATGGAAATGGAGCTGTTTTTTGGCTAACAAGGATATGGAATGAGTTTGCCGATAGATTTTTCTGCTGAGCAGTACCTGTATTTACACCCTGACGTAAGATTGGCAGGTATCGACCCTGCCATTCACTACCTGACCTGGGGGCTTCGAGAAGGTCGTGCTTATCAACCGAATACAGACCCTCTACTTCCTAAAATCAAGGGAGAATTCCATTCGGATGGATTGAGGACGGTGCACAATCACGACTTCATGAGTGATCCGCGTTATATCGCTGCGTATGGCCGGGGCGTAGAGGCTTCCGGCTCCGACTATCAATGGTATTGGCGTGTTCACTTGGGGCTTTGGGCGGCACGGACCGCTGCGAAACGCCAAGGTGATTTTGTCGAATGTGGTGTCAATTACGGCTTTTTAAGTTCAGCGATCATGAAAGACCTGGACTGGGACAGCACCGGCAAAATGTTTCATCTACTGGACACTTACTCGGGCATCGATGACCGGTATTTATCGGATCAAGAGAAAGCGGGTGGTGTCTCTGGTAAAAGCCAAAAGTGGATTGACGACGGAACTTACACGTCAAACATTGACGCGGTAAGAGCAAATTTCTCGGAATGGTCAAATGTAAATATCATTCAAGGCTCAATTCCTGAAACGCTGACTCAGATCGATTCGACACAGATTGCTTACTTGCACATCGATATGAATTGCATGGCGCCAGAAGTGGCTGCCATTGAGTTCCTATGGGATCGACTGGTTTCCGGGGCGGTGATTTTACTGGATGACTACGCGTACTTTGGCTATCAGCCGCAAAAGGACGGGATGGATCAATGGGCCGCGCAAAGGGATATTGCGATCGCCAGCTTGCCTACAGGACAGGGACTTTTGATAAAACCATAGCCTGCTGTCGCACACACCTGACGATGGCCGCTGCAAAGGTTTTGATGGCCTTGGTAGCGGCTTTTGAAGCGGCAAGAACGGGTATCACTGCCAGTCACTTCGCCTAAACTGGAAAGGAATAAAAGGGCGACGGGGTAGGGCACAATTGCTGTCGCGATAGATAGGTTAGGTGTCCATCGAAAGGAGGGCATGAAAATGACACGCGTTCGAGTTGAGGGCTTTACTGTCTCGCTTGACGGATACGGAGCCGGTCCGAATCAGGACATGAGTCATCCGCTCGGTGTGGGCGGGACAGATTTGCACCAATGGTTAGTCCCGACACGCACGTTCCAACGGACCCTGTTTGGCGCCGAAGGTGGCACAACGGGGATCGATGACGACTTCGCAGCGCGGGGCTTCAGGAATGTTGGCGCCTGGATTCTCGGAAGAAACATGTTCGGACCGATTCGCGGTTCCTGGCCCGACATGAACTGGAAAGGCTGGTGGGGGGACAACCCACCGTATCACGTGCCAACTTTCATCTTGACTCATCACGCGCGCGCTCCAATCCAGATGGAAGGCGGAACGACATTCTACTTCGTCACCGGCGGTATTCACGAGGCGCTTGACCAGGCGCGCGACGCAGCCAACGGAATGGATGTGCGCATTGGCGGCGGACCTGACACTATCCAGCAATATCTTCGTACGGGCCTCATCGATGAGTTGCATATCGCTATTTCGCCGGTCCTGCTGGGCGGGGGAGAGCGATTGTTCGAGGGGATTGACATGCGCGCTCTGGGATACGAATGCATTCAGTTCGTTGCGTCGCAGAAGGCCACTCATGTTGTACTCCGGCGCCAAGGGCACAATGACGATGACGCTTGACAGTCGGTCGCTGTCGAAAAAGCCACAGTCAACTTCGAGAATCGATTTGAGTATTCACATGCCGTGATAAGCGGCGATAACAATGAGCGCGAGAAAACAGACCAACTGAACGCAAAAGAAGGTAAATCGAACCGCCACGAACGTATCGGTTTGCACATGGGATACGTGGACCAGAGACTGGCACACGCGAGCGATCAGCACGATTATGGACAAGTAGCTCACTACAGGGCCGTCGACACCCAGGGCTGAAATCACCCACACGATGGCGCCAAAGACCGGCAGATTTTCCACGCAGTTCGCATGTGCTCTTGTCCCGCGCCGATACCAGTCTTCGCCTTCGAGCTGATCGCTTCGGAACGAGGCAATCGGAACATTCGAGAACAGGATGCCGAGCCAGCGATACACCCCGACGGTTGCCATCAACAGCAGTAACGTCCAGGTCGTAAATCCGAGCAACATCCACATCGGTGTGGTCATGGCTGCCATCCTCAATCAATCATTCTCAGCCCGTCATTCCACAGCCGCGCGGCCGACACGTAGTCGGTCGCGCCCTGTCGATCAATTGCTCATGATGGGGGCCAGTGCGGTCTGAATCCTGGACATCTGTGCGGGTGTTGTCATGCGCGTAAGCAGCCGGCCAAAGTGTGGGTGCTGCACACCCGAGATAATGTATTGCCAGCGGTAGGCACTCAGCGCGGAGGCGTTGATGTGCGCTGTCTCCTCGACACTGAATGATCGTGAAACGTTTCTAATAAAGTAGTCGGCATCGGATGCCGATTGTGCCTGCAGAATTCCGTCGACAGCCGCCACCAGCGCAATCAGATCGTTCACGGCCTGGTCGCGCTCGGCTGGCGAGAGTTTCGCGTGCTCCGCCTTCCACTCCAGTTCATCGAGTACGACGTGCCGGCTTTCATCCTTCCAGTGAAATTTGAAGACATCCTTGAAGAGTGGGCACAACTCCTCGCGCGGGGCGATGCTTTGCGTGTAGTGCGTTTGAACAAACAGCTCGATATGACAAGTCAATGCCAGCACCGACCAGGTGCTGGCCGCAAGTACCGCGCGCGCCACATCGTTTGGATCGGCAACTTGACGATATCCCGCTGGCAAGTGCGAACCCATCATCGTTTCCATGCGCCGAAACAGCTCCTGGTGCTTGATCTCGTCGTTAGAAAAGCGCACCAGCGCTTCGAGTGCGAGCTGATCGTCAAATACATGGGCCCGACCTTGATCGAGCATTTTGGCGCTGATAAAACGCTCGACCAAGCCAAAGAGATACGCATAGGTTCGGCCCTGAATCTGACTGAGCAGGCGCGCCTCGTCCTCGGTGAGAAAGGTCAGGAGGTCGATCCGCGACAGGCCGTCGGGCAAGAATTTGCGCGAAAAATCGAAACTCCGGTCCTGTAGCAGATCGCGATCGATCTGCCATTCCGCTTTCTTCGATGATCTGACCATCTGTGCATAACGGGCGGCGTTTTCCGAATCTGAGCTGGGTAGAGTAGTGATCGAGTTCATATTGATTTCCTGCATCCGAGGTCGAGTTGGAATGGGGCAATTACGCTTGACGTCGGCGCCAATGACCATCGGTGAAGCCTCTGGGGAAGTCTCGATCACTGAGTCCGCGTTGGTGCTAATCTAGGCCTCGCAGTTCAGGCGATGAATGACCAGTGCGCCTGATTACATGCTCCGGACTCCGGAAGAGGGGGCTGGCAATTGTTGGATGCGCTTTCTGATGTCTTGCGGGTGATTCGGCTGTCTGGAGGGGTGTTCCTCGAGTCAGAGTTCACTGCGCCCTGGTGCATCAACGGAAGAATCTCTGCGGACGATTGCAAACCGTTCCTGGCGGCCCCTCGACATATCATTGCGTCGCATTTTGTCGCCGCGGGGCACATGCAATTACGAATCGACGGTGGTGCCACTGTCGACGTGCGGGCAGGCGAACTCATTCTGCTTCCTCGCAATGACGCTCATTCTTTTGGCAGCGATCTAAGCATTGCGCCGATGCCAGCGAGCGACGTCATTCAACCGCCGGAAGTCGGCGGCATTGCACGAATCAAATACGGCGGAGGAGGCGAGGCTACGCAGGTGTTGTGCGGATTCCTCGGCTCTGAAACCCCATTCAGTCCATTACTTTCGTCGCTGCCCTCTTTATTGAAATTAGACGTACGCGCGACGGCTTCGGGAGCCTGGATTGAAAGCTCATTCCGGTTTGCTGTCAGTGAGATCGCAGCGGGGCGCGTCGGCTCGGCAACGGTCATCGCCAAGCTATCCGAATTGTTATTTGTCGAAGCCGTCAGCCAGTATGTCGCGAGCCTCCCGGCTGAGCAGCGTGGCTGGCTGGCGGGATTGCGAGATCCGCCTATTGGCCGTGCCCTGGCGCTGCTGCATGCTCGTCCCACCGAGGCCTGGACTGCAGAAGCCCTGGCGCTTGAGGTGGGCATGTCGCGCTCGGTATTCGCGGAGCGATTCACCGCATTGGTCGGACAGCCACCGATGCAATACCTGACGCTCTGGCGTATGCACGTCGCGGCCCAACACCTGCGCGAAGGTCGCGGTAATGTGGCGCAAATCGGCTTTGCAGTGGGCTACGAATCCGAAGCCGCGTTCAGTCGCGCATTCAAACGCCAGTTCGGCACATCCCCCGGCACTTGGCGCAGACAATCAGTATGAGAAGGCCCGACGCCGTTGGAGGGCGCGCGCCCTCGCGGTACGGAATGCATGGATCAGCTTTCAGAGGAAATGATTGAGTCGTCACCTGATTCAGCCGCTAGCTTCAATCGGTCAGCTTTACTGATGTATTTAGACTTGCTTGGCGGTGCCAGTTTGGCGCTTGCCTTTTTTGCATGAGCCTTTAATAGCTGCTGTATTTTTTTACGACGATTCATATTTTCCTGCTCGGCATTGTAAATGCTTGAATGATATCAGCTTAAAATATTGGACCAGATCCCTGTAGCACGCTCTTAGTGAATAGTGGGTACTAAAGCGAATAAGCTATTGAAAAAAATTTCTATAAGCTTTAAACGGGAAACTCGCTGGCACATTGCTTGCCATCAGTCAGTGAGTATCGCCAGTTTTTGGCTCAGGGAGCGCTGATGAGTTTTCGCCCATTGACCGACACCCCGCGGCAATCGAACGGTTGCGACGCTGTTGCCTCTCAACTAGAAGGAAACTCGGATACTGTCGGCATGGCCTGCGCTGGCAACGAGTACACGATCGAACAATTACTGGACTCAGCGCGCAACTGGGCTCATACCTCCGCGTGGGTGGTTTACCGCGCCGGCGAACAAATGCATTTAGTCGGGCAGGGCGACCCGCGGGGGCAATGGCCGTCAATCATTGCGAATGAAGAGTTTGAAGCCTTTTGCCTGACCAGGCGCTTGCACCGCTGGCCGACCGGTAGAGGCGAAAGCGTACTGGGTTGGCTACTCGCGCCAGTCAACGATGCCGCGGAACCCGCACTCGCCGAGTTTGCCCAGCGCCTGGGTACTCAGGTACAGACCAATACGCTTGCCCGTGCGCAGATTACTCAGCGTGTGCTGTATGAAATTACCTACCTGGCCAGTTCGACCCGTGACCGGTCAGTGTTTCTGGTGGGGGTTCACCGGCTGCTGGCCAGCCTGATCGACGCCGAGAACTTCTACCTCGCGCTGTATAACCCGCATACCGGCAAGATTGACTACCCGTATTACGTCGACATTATCGACGTTGATGCCCTGGAATCCGAGAACTACGAATACCTTGACCCTGCGCACCTGTCGTTGACCGGCCAGGTATTGACCACGGGCCAGCCGTTGCTGATCGACGCCGCCGGCATTCTCGCGGCTCAGGCCGAGGACCGTTTCTACTGCGTGGGAGATCGTCCCGAGTTCTGGATGGGCGCACCATTGAAGAATGCCTCGGATGACGTGTTTGGCATGCTTGCGATGCAGGTCTACGACGTTTCTCGTACCTACAGCGCTGAAGACCGCGCGTTGTTTCTGGTGGTGGCCCGCCACGTGGCCATGGCGCTCGACCGGATTCTGCACCGAGAGGACCTGGAAGAGACGGTGATGCGTCGCACCCTGGAGCTTTCGGCACTCAACGATGCATTGAGGCAGGAAGTGGCAGACCGAGAGCGCGCCGAACATCTGCAGAGCGCGCTGTTCCAGATTGCTGAACTGTCGAGTCAGCCTGGCGACATGGCTGAGTTGTTTCAAACCTTGCATGGCATCGTCGGTGATCTGCTGTTCGCGCAGAACTTCTACATTGCACTGTTCGACGACGCGACCAGTGAAGTGACCTTTCCGTATTTTGTCGATGAGCGACAGACGACCTGCCCGCAGGCACGGCGTGGGCAACGGGGCTTGACTGAGTACGTTATCCGTCAGCGTCGACCTTGCCTGATTGACTCCGGTGAGGCTGAACGATTATCAGCGCACGGTGAAATCGAAATTGCCGATGAGTCTGTCCGATCCGACTCCTGGCTGGGCATTCCATTGTTCGATGGCGATGTGGTGCGTGGCGTGCTTGCGGTGCAAGGCTATACCTCGCAAGTGCGGTATACCCTGCGTGACCAGGAGCTGCTGACGTTCGTGTCGCGGCACATTGACACAGCGTTGTCGCGACGCACGGCCGCCGAAGCGATCCATGCCGCCAACCTCAAGCTGGAAGCCCGGGTGCAGAACCGCACCCGCGAGCTCGATCACGCCAATGCCAAGTTGCAACACGAAAATTCCCACGATGCGCTGACCGGGCTACCGAATCGTACCTACTTGCAACAGCGCCTCAATCTGGCCTGGTCGCAGTTCGGCAGCGAAGGCGGGCACCTGGCGGTGATGTTCATCGACCTTGATCGTTTCAAGATGGTCAACGACAGCCTCGGCCACCATTTTGGCGATCTGTTGTTGATGCAAGCCGCCCACCGTTTACGCGGTTGTCTGCGCGACACCGACATGCTGGCGCGCCTGGGTGGCGATGAGTTTTCAGTGCTCGCTCCCGAGGCGGCGCTGGACGTGGTGATCGAAATCGCCGAGCGGATCCTGGTGGCGTTTGACCTGCCGTTTTTCATCAATGGCCATGAAGTTTTTTCGTCTTGCAGTATCGGTATTGTCAGCGCCGACAGTCAGTTCCATCACGAGCCAGCTGACTTGCTGCGCGATGCCGATGCGGCGATGTACCGGGTCAAGAGTGCCGGGCGTGACAGCTACGCGGTGTTCAACCAGGAAGTGCGCCGTGAAGTCTCGGACCAGGTTGAGCGTGAAGGGGCCTTGCGCAACGCACTCAAGCGTACCGATGAACTTCTGCCGTATTTCCAGCCGATTGTCAGCGTCGAAAGCGGCGAACTGTTGGCCCTTGAAGCGCTGATCCGCTGGCATCAGCCAGGCGGCCGGGTGATCGCGCCGGGCGAGTTTCTGCCGGATGTCGAGGGGCTGCGTCTGATCGGTCGACTGGACTTGTACATGCTCAACAGCATTGCAGTGATCCTCGCACAGCCCCAGCATGCCCATTGGCCTGCGGTGCACGTCAATTGCTCCAGTTACAGCATGACGCGCCCGGACTTCGCCAGTGATGTGCTTGCACTGTTGGCCCGGCACGGGGTCGCGCCATCGCGGATCTGCCTGGAGTTGACCGAAGGTGCGCTGGTGGCTGAGCCAGCCATTGCCCGACTGACCATGCAGCAATTGGCCGACAATGGCATGTCGGTGGTGCTCGATGACTTCGGTGCAGGATTTTCATCCCTGAGCTATGTGCATCAATACCGTTTCAGCGACTTGAAGATCGACAAGTCGTTCATCCTCGAACTGACCACCAGTTCTCGCAGTCGCGCGATCGTCCGGGCGATTGTGCGGATGGCCGAATCGCTGGACCTCAGCGTGGTGGCCGAAGGTGTCGAGGATGAAGCGACGCTGGTCTTGCTGCGCGAAATGGGTGCAGGGCAGGCCCAGGGTTATTATTTTGCCAAACCGATGGGGTTGGCGGCGTTGTTGGAGAGTTCGCTGGTCGGTCCCTAGAGATGGTTGGTCGCAGGAATTTGAAATGCACGGCGATGCTCGACACAATCGCCTCCCGATCTGGCCCAAGGTGCCGGACGTTCGTGGTGAAAAGGGGCTGCAGTTGAACGAACAGACATTGTCCATGCGCCTGGAGCACGTGGCGGCGCATGTGCCAGCAGGTGCGCGCCTGGCCGATATCGGCTCGGATCACGGCTACCTGCCAGTGGCATTGATGCGCCGTGGCGCCATCGCGGCGGCGGTGGCCGGCGAGGTGGCATTGACGCCGTTCCGCTCGGCCGAACGTACCGTGCGCGAGAGCGGCCAGGACCAGCGGATCAGCGTGCGCCTGGCGAATGGCCTGGCGGCGATCGAGCCGGGAGACGGGATCACGGCGATCAGCATCTGCGGTATGGGCGGCGAGACGATCCGCGACATCCTCGACAGCGGCAAGGCGCACCTGAGCGGCCAGGAGCGCCTGATCCTGCAGCCCAACGGCGGCGAGCCGCCGCTACGCCAATGGTTGATGGAAAATGGCTACCGCATCCTCTGCGAGGAAGTGCTGCGGGAAAATCGCTTCGACTACGAAATCATCGTCGCCGAGCGCGCCGGGCCGGTGATGTACACCGCCGAGGAGCTGTACTTCGGCCCGCTGCAGATGCAGGCACGCAGCCCGGCGTTCCTGTTCAAGTGGCAGCACATGCTGCGCCAGAAGCAGAAGATCCTGACCCACTTCGCCCGGGCGCGGCAGGGCGTGCCCGAGGAGAAGGTGCAGGACATCGCGCGGCAGGCCCGGTGGATCACCGAACTGCTGGCTTGAGCGCTCTAACGGTATATCAATGGGTGTCGATTGTGGCCAATCACGTGTGTCCGCTTTCGGCCTGAATCACAGGAGATGTGATTAATGAAGTCATTTAGAGTTCGCGAGCTAAAAAGTACTGATAATGAAGCGTTACTGGCGTTCGAAATCCATAACCGTGAATGGTTCGAATCTCATATTGATGCGCGCGACCCTTCTTTTTACTCGTTGCAGGGTGTCGCCGATCATATTGAGTGTTATTTGTCTGATTTTGCTATCGGCGCCTGGCACCCGTTTGTCATCGAAGATTCCAGACAAAAAATAGTGGGTCGAGCCAATTTGAAAAGCATCAATTCACCGAAGCGTTCTGCGCAGGTAGGCTATCGGATTGATCAACACGCTTGCGGGCAGGGACTCGCCACACTGGCGCTGAGACACCTGATTCACGAGGCACAGATGCGTTGGGAACTTAAGCAACTGGTTGCTTATGTTTATCAGGAAAATGTTGGCTCAAGAAAAGTACTGGGTCGGTGTGGATTCTCGCTTGAACAACTTTCTTGTAACGAGAAGGCGGGGGAGGAGTGTCGATTCGTCCTCTCGATCTAGGTATATGTTTTTTCAACGGCGGGCTAGCCTTGGTACCAGTTCAGCAGCTGGAGGTTGCCTACTTTGAGCGTTTTCATGAGCTAATTCAGTGCTCGGTATGCAATGCCCGCTCAAATCGGGGCATTGGTCATTATATTATTCAAAAACCGACATGTGGATGTCGGTGACAAGTAATTTGTCGTTTATAGACATCTCTCGCGTATATGCTACGAAAGTGCACAACGTTGATGAGCGCAGGCACAAACTCAAGCGTTTTCCTTATGGCTCCCGCCCTGCAAACCCTCAGCATAGAGACATTGGGTGATGTCGTTTTTGGATCCGCTCAAACTTATGTAATTGGGTATGACCTTTGCAGGTTGAATAGGAACAAACCCACCAACTTTTGGATGGGAGAATAAAAAGAGCCTTTGCCTGAGGCCATTCACCCGCTTTGTGTGAGGAGATACTGCGATGACGTCGTTCAACTCTGGGGCTCAACCCCAGAACCGTGCGCCTCAATCCATCGGCTTTCTGCTGCTGGACAATTTCACGCTGATTTCTCTGGCGTCCGCTGTAGAACCGCTGCGGATGGCCAATCAGTTGTCCGGTCGCGAGCTGTATCGCTGGAGCACCCTCACCGTCGATGGCGGCCAGGTCTGGGCCAGTGATGGCCTGCAAATCACCCCTGATGCCTCCATGCACAAAGCCCCGCCAATGGACACGATCATCGTTTGCGGTGGCGTCGGCATTCAGCGTACCGTTACCCGTGAACACGTATCCTGGTTGCAAAGCCAGGCCCGCAAGGCCTGCCGCCTCGGTGCGGTCTGCACCGGCAGCTGGGCCCTGGCTTGCGCCGGACTGCTCGATGGTTTCGATTGCAGCGTGCACTGGGAGTGCCTGGCGGCGATGCAGGAAGCTTTCCCGCGGATAGTAATGAGTACCCGTTTGTTCACCCTCGACCGTAACCGCTTCACCAGCTCCGGAGGCACCGCGCCGCTGGACATGATGCTGCACCTGATCAGCCGCGATCACGGCCGTGAACTGTCCGCCGCGATTTCGGAAATGTTCGTCTACGAGCGCATCCGCAACGAGCAGGATCACCAGCGTGTGCCGCTCAAGCACATGCTTGGTACCAACCAGCCGAAGTTGCAGGAAATCGTGGCGCTGATGGAAGCCAACCTCGAAGAGCCGATCGACCTCGACGAACTGGCGGTATACGTCGCCGTGTCCCGTCGTCAGCTGGAGCGGCTGTTCCAGAAATACCTGCATTGCTCGCCGTCCCGTTACTACCTGAAACTGCGCTTGATCCGTGCCCGGCAACTGCTCAAGCAAACGCCGATGTCGATCATCGAAGTGGCGTCGATCTGTGGCTTTGTATCTACGCCGCACTTCTCCAAGTGCTACCGCGAATACTTCGGCATTCCGCCGCGTGACGAGCGCGTTGGTTCCAATACCACGCAGCAGGTGGCGATGATACCGCTGCCGCAAGCATTGGTGCTCTCGCCGTTGGCCGGTTCGATGTCAGCTTTGAGCCAGGCACGTAACGAGTCAACCTTTGCCAGCGTTCGTCTATAAATCTTCACCCCTATCCTGCGAAAGCGTAACGTTCGCAGGATAGGGGAAGGCTTTTCATTTTAGTGTTGCGCTGAGGCAGGACTTACTCGACAGCTTTAACCATGTCCTCGATAACCTTTTTAGCGTCGCCAAACACCATCATGGTCTTGTCCAGATAG
>NZ_CATKPT010000043.1:0-18334 GCF_949768125.1 Pseudomonas sp. IT-P253
TTCTGCCGTCAACACCTATATTCACAATTCTGTCATCAAAGTTAGAAACCCCCGGAAACACGAAGGCCGGCGCCCCTTCTACAAAGGGCGCCGGCCTTCTTTCCTGCTACTTACAAGCTTGGGAATGCGAATTGCGAAGCTTCGTGGCTCGCCCGCTGCGGCCAGCGCTGAGTGATGGCCTTGCGACGGGTGTAGAAACGCACGCCATCCGGACCATAAGCATGCAGGTCGCCAAACAACGAACGCTTCCAGCCACCGAAGCTGTGATAAGCCACTGGCACCGGCAACGGCACGTTAACGCCAACCATGCCGACTTCGATTTCGTCGCAGAACAACCGCGCCGCTTCCCCATCACGGGTAAAGATGCAAGTGCCGTTACCGTACTCGTGATCGTTAATCAGCTGCATTGCCTCTTCCAGGCTGTTGACCCGAACGACACACAGCACCGGCCCGAAGATTTCTTCTTTATAGATGCGCATCTCTGGCGTGACGTTATCGAACAGGCAGCCACCCAGGAAGAAACCTTCCTCATGACCGGCCACGCTCAAACCACGACCATCGACCACCAACGAAGCACCGGCCGTAACGCCGTCTTCTATATAGCCACTGACTTTGTCGCGAGCCTGACCGGAAACCAGCGGCCCCATGTCCAGGCCACAAGTGGTCCCGGCACCGATTTTCAACGCTTTGATCTGCGGAGTCAGTTTGGCCACCAATGCATCCGCCACCTGATCACCCACGCACACGGCCACGGAGATCGCCATGCAACGCTCACCGCAAGAACCATAAGCCGCGCCCATCAGTGCGCTCACTGCGTTATCCAGATCCGCATCCGGCATCAGCACCGCATGGTTCTTCGCGCCGCCCAGCGCCTGAACGCGCTTGCCGCGTTTGGTGCCTTCGGCGTAGATGTACTCGGCAATCGGCGTCGAACCCACGAAGCTCAACGCTTTGACTTCGGGCGCTTCGATCAGTGCGTCTACCGCAGCCTTGTCACCATGCACGACGCTCAGCACGCCTTTAGGCAGACCGGCCTCAATCAACAACTGAGCGATCAACAGCGTCGAACTTGGATCACGCTCGGACGGCTTGAGGATGAAGCAGTTGCCGCAGACGATCGCCAATGGATACATCCACAGCGGCACCATCGCCGGGAAGTTGAACGGCGTAATACCGGCAACCACACCCAACGGCTGGAAGTCCGACCAGGCATCAATGTTCGGGCCGACGTTACGGCTGTATTCGCCCTTGAGGATTTCCGGCGCCGCGCAAGCGAACTCAACGTTCTCGATGCCGCGCTTCAGTTCACCTGCCGCATCTTCCAGAGTCTTGCCGTGTTCTTCGCTGATCAGTTGCGCGATACGCGCCTCGTTCTGTTCCAGCAATTGCTTAAAGCGGAACATCACCTGCGCACGCTTGGCCGGCGGCGTGTTGCGCCAGGCCGGAAACGCAGCTTTAGCCGAGTCGATAGCTTTCTGAATGGTTTCGCGGCTGGCCAACGGCAGCTTGTGGATAACCTGGCCGGTAGACGGGTTGAACACGTCAGCCGTTCGACCGTCTTCGGTCACCAGTTCGCCATTGATCAAATGCGGGATAAGGCTCATGCGGGGCTCCAAAAAGTTGTCCACAGGCGCCCGCTTCGGGACGCCTGCCATATAGAGGTTGTTCTGTAGGAGCGAGCTCGCTCGCGATGGTGTGTCTGTCGATGCTGATGCCGCTGACAGATCTTCGCGAGCAAGCTCGCTCCTACAGGTTTCGTGTCGATCAGTCGATCTTGTTCAGCACTTCGCCGACCGCGTCGAACAGACGATCAAGGTCTTGCGGCTTGCTGTTGAACGTTGGGCCGAACTGCAGGGTGTCGCCGCCAAAGCGGACGTAGAACCCGGCTTTCCACAATGCCATGCCCGCTTCGAACGGACGCACGATTGCATCGCCGTCACGCGGTGCGATCTGGATCGCACCGGCCAGGCCATAGTTACGAATGTCGATGATGTTTTTCGAGCCTTTCAGACCGTGCAGCGCATTTTCGAAATGCGGTGCGACTTCAGCCACGCTCTGTACCAGGTTTTCCTTTTGCAGCAGGTCGAGTGCTGCCAGGCCAGCGGCACAAGCCACCGGGTGCGCGGAGTAGGTATAACCGTGCGGGAATTCCACCGCGTACTCAGGCGTCGCCTGGTTCATGAAGGTCTGGTAGATCTCGGAGCTGGCAATCACCGCGCCCATCGGAATCGCGCCGTTGGTGACCTGCTTGGCGATGCACATCAAATCCGGGGTGACGCCAAAGGTGTCGGCACCGAACATTTTGCCGGTTCGGCCGAAACCGGTGATCACTTCGTCAAATACCAGCAGGATGTGGTGCTGATCGCAGATCTCGCGCAGACGCTTGAGGTAACCCTGTGGCGGAACCAGCACGCCAGCGGAACCGGCGAGTGGCTCAACGAATACGGCGGCGATGTTCGACGCATCGTGCAGTTCGATCAGCTTCAGCAGCTCATCGGCCAAAGCGATACCACCCAACTCCGGCATGCCACGCGAGTAGGCATTGCTCGCCAGCAGTGTGTGCGGCAGGTGATCGACGTCCATCATCGCCTGACCGAACATTTTGCGGTTGCCGTTCACGCCACCAAGGCTGGTGCCGGCGATGTTCACGCCGTGGTAACCACGGGCACGCCCGATCATTTTGGTCTTGGTCGCCTGGCCTTTTAGACGCCAGTAAGCGCGAACCATCTTCACGGCGGTATCAGCGCACTCGGAGCCCGAGTCGGTGAAGAACACGTGGTTCAGATTACCCGGCGTCAGGTCAGTGATTTTCTCAGCCAGTTGAAACGACAGCGGGTGGCCGTACTGGAAGCCTGGCGAGTAATCGAGGGTGCCCAATTGCTTGGCGACCGCGTCCTGGATTTCTTTTCGAGTGTGGCCAGCGCCGCAAGTCCACAGGCCGGAGAGCGAGTCATATACCTTGCGGCCCTTGTCGTCTGTCAGCCAGCTGCCTTCAGCTGCCACAATCAGGCGCGGGTCGCGCTGGAAATTGCGGTTGGCGGTGTAAGGCATCCAGTGAGCATCAAGCTTGAGCTGGCTGGCCAGGGAAGACGGGGCGTTATCAGGCAAGTTCATGGGCAAAACCTCGCAGGGCGATTAGCGGCATGGAGATGAAAAGCGTTCTTGCAGCTAAATTGCCACGGGGATAAAGTCGGTGAAATTCAATTTTTCAAACCTTCAGTCAGGTCTTCACTAAACTATGAGCACTCGTCGCCCTGATCCGCTGGCACAAGTCAGTGACTTTGATATCCGCTTGTTGCGGATTTTTCGCAGTGTGGTGGAGTGCGGCGGTTTCTCAGCGGCGGAATCGGTGCTGGGCATTGGTCGCTCGGCCATCAGCCAGCAGATGAGCGATCTGGAACAACGCCTCGGCCTGCGCTTATGCCAACGCGGTCGCGCAGGCTTTTCCTTGACCGAGGAAGGCCGCGAGGTTTACCAATCGGCGTTGCAACTATTAAGTGCGCTGGAAAGTTTCCGTACCGAGGTCAACGGTCTGCACCAACACTTGCGCGGCGAATTGACGATCGGCCTGACCGATAACCTGGTCACCCTCCCCCACATGCGCATTACCCACGCGCTGGCCCAATTGAAAGAACGCGGGCCGGATGTGCAGATCCAGATCCGCATGATTGCGCCCAACGAAGTCGAGCAAGGTGTACTCGACGGCCGCCTGCATGTTGGAGTGGTGCCACAGGCCAGCGCATTGTCGGGGCTGGAGTACCAACCGCTCTACAGCGAACGCTCGCTGCTGTATTGCGCGGTCGGCCATCCGCTGTTTTATGTCGACGACAAACAACTGGACGACGAACGCCTCAACAGCCAGGACGCCATTGCGCCAACCTTCCGTTTACCCGCCGAAATTCAGGCCCACTATCAGGCCCTCAATTGCACGGCCAGTGCATCGGACCGCGAAGGCATGGCGTTCCTGATCCTCACCGGACGCTACATTGGTTACTTGCCGGATCACTACGCCAGTCTCTGGGTGCAACAAGGTCGCCTGCGGGCACTGAAACCCAAAGCACGTTTCTATGACCTGAGCCTCGCATCCGTTACGCGCAAGGGCCGTCGGCCCCATTTGGTGCTGGAAAGTTTTCTGGAGAGCCTGGCGGCGACACGCTAAGTAACAACATGCACCGTAGGAGCGAAGCGTGCTCGCGAAGGCGTCTTTACATTCAACATTGATGTTGATCGAGCCGACGCCTTCGCGAGCAAGCTTCGCTCCTACGGGGATTATGGTTCGGAGTTTTATCGTGTCGGGACTTGTCTGGAGCCTGTGGGTGCGCTATCAACGCAGTCGCTGCACCCACCTACCTTGTTCGGAAGTGCCTATGACCTTTGAAGTCCCCGCTCACGGCGGCAAGCCCGCCAGCCGCATTCGTCAAAAGAACGAAGAGACCATCATCAAAGCCGCCGAAGACGAGTTCGCTCGCCATGGGTTCAAAGGCACGAGCATGAACACCATCGCCCTGAATGCCGGGTTGCCGAAAGCGAACCTGCATTATTACTTCACCAACAAACTGGGTTTGTACGTGGCGGTGTTGAGCAACATCATCGAGTTGTGGGACAGCACGTTCAATACCCTGACCGCCGAGGATGATCCGGCCGAAGCGCTGACCCGGTACATCCGCGCCAAGATGGAATTTTCCCGTCGTCAGCCGCAAGCCTCACGGATCTTCGCGATGGAAGTCATCAGCGGCGGCGAATGCCTGACCGAATATTTCAACCAGGATTATCGCGCCTGGTTCCAGGGTCGGGCGGCAGTGTTCCAGGCGTGGATCGACGCCGGAAAAATGGACCCGGTCGACCCGGTAAACCTGATCTTTCTGTTGTGGGGCAGTACCCAGCATTATGCTGATTTCGCCACACAGATCTGCCGAGTCAGCGGGCGCACCAAGTTGACCAAGCAGGACATGGAAGACGCCGGCAACAACCTGATCCGTATCATTCTCAAGGGCTGCGGCCTGACACCTGCTATCTAAGACTCTTATGCCATTTACCCTCAGCGGTTTTTGCGAACACCGCGAAGAAATTCGCAAAAGCCGTTTCATTACCTTTGCCGCACCGATATCCAGCCCGGCTGAAGCCCAGGCATTCATCGAACAGCACAGCGACTTGAGTGCCACACACAATTGCTGGGCCTGGAAGCTCGGCGCTCAATACCGCAGCACCGATGACGGCGAGCCCGGCGGCACTGCGGGTCGACCGATTCTGGCGGCAATCGACGCGCAGGATTGTGATCAGGTCGTGGTGCTGGTGATTCGCTGGTATGGCGGCATTCAACTCGGTACCGGCGGCCTGGCCCGAGCGTACGGCGGCGGTGCCAACAAGTGCCTGCAAGCAGCACCGAAGGTTGAGCTGATCAGCCGAGTGCCGGTGAGTTGTGCCTGCGGGTTTGGTGAACTGACGCTGGTAAAACTTCGGGTAGCGGAACTGGGCGGGTTGGTGCTTGAAGAAACCTTCACCGCCAACGGCGTTGAACTGCAATTGGCGATTGGCCAAGCGCAGATCGACACGTTGCAGACGCAACTGGCGGATTTGAGTCGTGGGCGCATTCTGTTGCAGCACTAATCGCACCAACAACGCCAACGGCCCTCCTGCCAAATCGATCTACTTGCCCACATCTGCTGTGCACACGGCTGTGGATAACCTGAGCACACTCGGCTGCAACCCTTCTGTCATGCGGCTTTGCGGGCTTTGTTCATTTTTCATCCAACCCCATCATCAAAAATATTAAATCCACATAAAAACAATCAGTTAGCTCGGTTTATCACCATTGGAAGAAAGCCCGACAGCGCTTATGCCCAAGCGCTGAGCTTGCGCACAAATACTGTGGAGCAATCTGTGGATAACCCGTTCATGATCGCCGCAGCCCCGTGGCCGGTGTGGCTCATCGTCAACTGCTCGTTTTTTGACCAATCAAGCCCCGGCAACAGCGAGCCTGATCAACGGCTTCGCCCCAAGTGGTGTCTGGTTCTGAATTAAAATTGCAACAACGACTCGGGCAACATTGTCCATTGAATCCGTGATTCTCTTTTATCGAGGAAGCCACTCATGTCTACGGCAAAAACTGCACTTATCATCGGCGCGTCCCGGGGCCTGGGCCTCGGCCTGGTGAAAACCCTGTTGGCCGATGGTTGGCAAGTTACCGCCACCGTGCGCAACCCGCAGAAAGCTGAAGCCTTGCAGTCCTTGGGCAAGGTGCGGATCGAAAAACTCGACATGGATGATCAGCAGGCTGTCATCGCTTTGAGCCAACGGCTCAAGGACGAAGTGTTCGACTTGTTGTTCGTGAATGCCGGGGTCAAAGGGCCGGAGGTTCAAACACCGGGCGGCGCGACGCAGGCCGAAGTCGGGCAACTGTTTTTCACCAATGCCGTGGCGCCGATCAATCTGGCTCAGCGCTTTGTCGGGCAGATCCGTGCGGAGACCGGCGTATTGGCGTTCATGAGTTCGGTGCTGGGCAGCGTGACGATGCCGGATGCGCCGGAGCTGGCGTTGTACAAGGCGAGCAAAGCGGCACTGAACTCAATGACCAACAGCTTCGTAACGCTATTGGGCGAGCAGAAGCTGACCGTGCTGTCGCTGCATCCGGGTTGGGTTAAAACCGACATGGGGGGCGAAGGCGCAGACATCGATGTGGAAACCAGTACGCGCGGGCTGGTCGATCAGGTGAACGCTTATACCGGCAAGGGTGGGCATTATTTTGTGAATTACAGAGGTGAAACCATTCCCTGGTAACACCGCCCCCCCCCTTGTAGGAGCGAGCTTGCTCCTACAAGGTTATTCATCGTCCTGTCGGGCCAGACTTGCCCGCAACGCTTTTTTGTTCGAAACTGGGCACCTCGTCCCCCGCGACGACCCTGGATCAGCAGACAGGGTAATCACTGAGCTGGCTAACCTGAACCCACTTTCAGAGGAGCCGGCCAACATGCCTGCGACCCGTACCTGGTTAAAAAACCCCCTCGCGATCTTCACTGCCAATAGCCTCGATGCCCGTGGCGGCCTGGTGCTGCAAGACGGTTTGATCGTCGAAGTGCTTGCCGCCGGCCAGCAACCGTCCGCGCCCTGTGGACAAGTCTTCGATGCCCGTGAACATGTGATCCTGCCGGGGCTGATCAACACTCATCACCACTTCTACCAAACGTTGACCCGCGCCTGGGCGCCGGTGGTCAATCAGCCATTGTTCCCTTGGTTGAAAACCCTGTACCCGGTCTGGGCGCGCCTAACCCCTGAAAAACTCGCCCTCGCCACCAAAGTCGCGTTGGCCGAGTTGCTGCTGTCCGGCTGCACCACCGCCGCCGATCACCACTATCTGTTCCCGGAAGGCCTGGAAAACGCGATCGACGTGCAAGTCGAGAGCGTTCGCGAACTGGGCATGCGCGCCATGCTGACGCGCGGCTCCATGAGCCTTGGCGAAAAGGACGGTGGCTTGCCGCCCCAACAAACCGTGCAGGAAGGCGAAGTGATCCTCGCTGACAGCCAGCGCTTGATCGCCGCGTACCACGAACGTGGCGATGGCGCGCAAATCCAGATCGCCCTGGCGCCCTGCTCGCCGTTCTCGGTGACGCCGCAAATCATGGCCGCCAGCGCCGAACTGGCGAACAAACTCGACGTGCGCCTGCACACACACCTCGCCGAAACCCTCGACGAAGAAGACTTCTGCCTGCAACGTTTCGGCCTGCGCACCGTCGATTATCTGGACAGCGTCGGCTGGCTCGGCCCACGCACCTGGCTGGCGCATGGCATCCATTTCAACCCGGACGAAATCGCCCGCCTCGGCGCAGCCGGCACCGGCATTTGCCATTGCCCGAGTTCGAACATGCGCCTGGCTTCCGGCATTTGCCCGACGCTGGACCTGACCGGCGCTGGCGCGTTGCTGGGGCTTGGCGTCGACGGCTCGGCGTCCAACGATGCGTCGAACATGATGCTGGAAACCCGTCAGGCGCTTTACATCCAGCGGTTGCGTTATGGCGCCGAGAAGATCACGCCGGAGTTGGTGCTGGGTTGGGCGACCAAGGGCTCGGCGAGTCTGCTGGGGCGTACGGATATTGGCGAACTGGCCGTGGGCAAACAAGCCGACCTGGCATTGTTCAAGCTCGATGAGCTGCGTTTCTCCGGCAGTCATGATCCGGTTTCGGCGTTGCTGCTGTGCGGCGCGGACCGGGCGGATCGAGTGATGATTGGCGGCAAGTGGCGAGTGATTGATGGCCAGGTTGAAGGGCTGGATCTGAAGGGATTGATTGCCGATCACAGTCAGGCGGCCAGGCAGCTGATCGCCGGCAACTGACCCACCACCCATTCCCTGTAGGAGCGAGCTTGCTCCTACAAGGCTCTGTGTTGCGGTCAGAGGCCGAGCAGCGACAACATGATGAATGTTGACACCAACCCATGGCCGGGATGAACCGCCTGGTCAGGTTTTATCAATTGTTGCAGCAAGCATCTGTAGAATGCCGTCATTGCACCTGATGAGATTTCAACAATGTACGATTGGCTGAACGCCCTGCCCAAGGCAGAACTGCACCTGCATCTGGAGGGCTCGCTGGAGCCTGAGTTGCTGTTCGCCCTGGCCGAACGCAACAAGATCGCCCTGCCGTGGAGCGATGTCGACACCCTGCGCAAGGCTTACGCCTTCAACAACCTGCAAGAGTTTCTCGACCTGTATTACCAGGGCGCCGACGTGTTACGCACCTCCCAGGATTTCTATGATCTGACCTGGGCGTATCTGTTGCGCTGCAAGGCACAGAATGTGATTCACACCGAACCGTTCTTCGACCCACAGACCCACACCGACCGTGGCGTGCCGTTCGAAGTGGTGCTCAACGGCATCGCCGCCGCGCTGAAGGATGGTGAGCAGCAGCTAGGCATCACCAGCGGTTTGATCCTGAGTTTCCTGCGCCACTTGAGCGAAGAAGAAGCCGAGAAAACCCTCGACCAGGCGCTGCCGTTTCGCGATGCGTTTGTCGCTGTCGGTCTGGACAGCTCCGAGATGGGGCACCCGCCGAGCAAGTTCCAGCGCGTGTTCGACCGTGCCCGTCACGAAGGTTTCCTGACCGTCGCCCACGCCGGCGAAGAAGGCCCGCCCGAGTACATCTGGGAAGCCCTCGACTTGCTGAAAGTCCAGCGCATCGACCATGGCGTGCGCGCCATCGAAGACGAACGCTTGATGCAGCGGATCATCGACGAACAAATCCCGTTGACTGTGTGCCCGTTGTCGAACACCAAGCTTTGCGTGTTCGATCACATGTCCCAGCACAACATTCTCGACATGCTCGAGCGTGGCGTGAAAGTGACTGTGAACTCGGATGACCCGGCGTACTTCGGCGGTTACGTAACCGAGAACTTCCACGCGCTGTACACCCATTTGGGCATGACCCAGGATCAGGCCAAGCGTCTGGCGCAGAACAGCCTGGATGCGCGGTTGGTGAAACCCTAAGGCCTCACCGCATAACCACCTGTGGGGGCGAGCCTGCTCGCGAAGGGGTCACATTCAGCAATGATGTTGGATATGAAGGCCCCTTCGCGAGCAAGCTCGCTCCCACAGGTTATGACCTGGGTTCTAAAGCGCCATTTCCAGCTCGGTTTCCTTGGCGAAACGATGGATTTCACGTTGCCCTGAGGCAGTGATTTGCAAGGCTCGCGAATCGTTGGGCAGGCTCAACCAGCCCGACTGCATGAACAATTGCAACAATGCTGCCCCCAATGCCCCTCCCATGTGCGGGCGTCTTTCGCTCCAGTCTGGACACGCGCAAGCGACGCTGCTGTTGCGATGAGCCAACGCCTGGATGAAGACCCCCCGTGTCGCCAGTTGCGTGGCGCCCTTGTGCGTGATCATCACCCGCTGATCGAATTGCTCGATCCAGCCCGCATCCATTAGACGCTGGTACAGATCGGCGGCCAGGGTGCCGCCCAGATGGTCGTCGCACAGTCTGGCGCGCAGTAATGACGAAGGCGCCGTCTGAGGCTTGGCGGTTGGGGTAGAGCGCTTGAAAATGTCCGGGACGGCCCGTGGCGTGCTGGCAAGTGTGGCACTGGCCAATGCCTCTATCGCGGCACCGACCTCGGGCGCGGCAAGTCGAAAGAATCGCTTGCGGCCCCGGGGTTCGACTTTCAACAGACCTCCGGCGAGCAAGCGCCCCAGGTGTGCACTGGCCGAAGACGGTGACAGACCGGCCAGCAAGGCCAGCTCTTCGGTCTGCCGCGCCGCGCCGTCCATTAAGGCCCACATCATTGCGCTGCGCTTTGGGTCAGCCAGCAATGTGGCGATCTGGCTGATGCAAGGTGCATGTTCCATGTATTCACTCCCTGTTGAATCGTTTCGTCTACTGCTCTCAGACATCTTGACCAGTAATGTGTCATCGGCCAAGACGGGGAAACCGCCATAACCCGGGCAATGCTATCCACCCACATCCACGGTGCGTACATGAGGCGAGCGCTAGTATAGGCGGGTTAACCGCCGGTTCCTGCCTTCGGAGAACCATTGCAGGTGATAGTTCCTGAGGGAAATTTCTCTATTTGCCTGCGACTAATGATCCGAGCCCGATAACGGCGGATATTGACTACTTAACAGGGCGCATCGGCTGGCAAGCATTTCCCGCAAAAGATTCACCGGCTTACTTAATTGTGCGCGATGGGCGCACAGCAGATTCAGCGGGGCGCGCTCACAGAGCAGCTCCGGCATCAGTAATTTCAATCGGCCTGCCAACACATCGGCACCGACGTCGAGCCAGGATTTGTAAGCGATCCCGGCGCCCGCCACGGCCCACAGACGCACCACATCGGCATCGTCGCTGAAGCGATCGCCGCTGACGGTCAGGCTGACCTCGCGTTTACCGTCGTGAAAACTCCAGTGATCGTGGACCCGACTGCCGAGCATGAACAGCAGGCAATTGTGCTGAGCCAGTTGCTCCAGGTGTCGCGGCTCGCCATGCCGCGCCAGGTAGCTGGGGGCCGCACAGAGCACGCGGCGATTCTGCGGGGCGATGGGCAGCGCCACCAGACTTGAGTCTTCCGGCTCGCCGTAACGCAGGGCAATGTCCACCGGTTGGCGGAACAGGTCGGCGATACGGTCCCCCAGCAGCAAACGCACCGTGAGTTTCGGGTGCTCACGTTGAAACTCGTCCAGCCACGGCAGCAGCAGGTTACGGCCGAAGTCCGAAGGCGCCGACAACTGCAAAATCCCGCTGACCTGATCCTGACCACTGGCCAACAAACGGCGGCCCTCATCGAGATTGCTCAAGGCTGCCCGGGCGTACTCGAGAAATCCCTCGCCCTCAGCGGTCAGGCGCAGGCTTCGGGTTGAGCGCGCGAGTAAACGGGCGCCGAGCTGATGCTCGATACGTTTCAACGCCGCACTGGCCACCGCCGCCGACATGTCCATCACCCGTGCAGCCGCCGACAGACTGCCCAGGTCCGCCGCCCGGACGAACACCTGCAAGTCATCGAAACGCAGCATTCTTAGCCTCTATTATCAAAAAAACATTGAAAGAGCCTGCTCTTTTAGCGGGTTTTATCTTGCCGGGAAATAGCCAATCATCTGCACCATCGAAATCATCCCGCTTGCGGAGTAGCCCCTGGTCCCAGCCTTTCCCCGACCTCAAGCGTTTGCGCTCCGTGGCGTGATCCCTTCTTCTATTACTGTTCAGGAACCCCACATGAAAGCCATTGCCTACTACGCCTCTTTGCCAATCAGCGACACACAATCCCTGCAAGACATCGACCTGCCAGAACCGGTCGCCGGCCCGCGTGACCTGTTGGTGGAAGTCAAAGCCATCTCGGTCAACCCGGTGGACACCAAGGTCCGTCAAAACGTCCAGCCTGAAGGCGGTGCGGCGAAGGTACTGGGCTGGGACGTAGCAGGCGTGGTCAAGTCTGTCGGCAGTGAAGTGACACTGTTCAAGGCCGGCGATAAGGTGTTTTATGCTGGCTCCATCGCCCGCGCGGGCGGCAACAGTGAACTGCATGTGGTGGATGAGCGGATCGTGGGGCATATGCCAAAAACCCTGGGTTTCGCCGAAGCCGCTGCCCTGCCGCTGACCGCCATTACCGCGTGGGAACTGCTCTTCGAACGCCTGCAAGTACGCGAAGGTAAAACCGATGAAGGCCAGAGCCTGCTGATCGTCGGTGCGGCCGGTGGCGTCGGTTCGATTCTCACGCAACTGGCCAGTCAGCTGACCGGGCTGAAGGTCATCGGCACCGCTTCCCGCCCGCTGACCCAGCGCTGGGTTCATGAACTGGGGGCTGACCTGGTGATTGATCACAGCCAGCCGTTGAGCGAAGAACTCAAACGCGCCGGCCTTGATCATGTGACCCACGTGGCGAGCCTGACCCAGACCGATCACCACCTGGATCAATTGGTCGAGGCGTTGGCACCGCAAGGCAAACTGGCGCTGATCGATGATCCGAAGGCGCTGGATGTGACCAAGCTCAAACGCAAGAGCCTGTCGCTGCATTGGGAATTCATGTACACCCGCTCGCTGTTCGAAACCGTGGACATGATCGAGCAGCACACACTGCTCAACCGCGTGGCCGATCTGATCGATGCCGGGACACTGAAAACCACGGTGGGCGAGCACTTCGGAACGATCAACGCAGCGAACCTGCGTCGCGCCCACGCACTGCTGGAAAGCGGCAAGTCCAAGGGCAAGATCGTGCTGGAAGGGTTCTAAAGATCGCAGGCTTCGCCAGTTCCTACAGGGATTTTTGACGCAAACCGATCCTTGCAGGAGCTGCCGCAGGCTGCGATCTGTGGATCTTCGAACCGTCAGTCCGAGAGTTGACCGTTGTCACAATTGCGATCGTATTCGGGTCTACAATCGAAACCTCTGCGATGCAATCTTCTACAAAAGGAGGTCAGCAATGAAGATCCTGATAAAAGAAGTGGCGAAATCTCAGTGGCAGGTCCGCTTGGACCAACATGCTGTGATGTTCCGTAGCGAAGCCGAAGCCCGCGCGTTCACCCGCACACTTGAAGCACGTCTGTACGCCCCTCATCAATTCCCCGACCACCAGCAACGTGCCGCTGGCTAAGTCTGTTCTCAGACTTGGGCTTTCAGCAGCGCCCGGGCATTTTGCAAACGCCGGGTGAGCATCGCCATGCTCACGACCAGAATCCCGCACAGGCTGATGACCATGGCCATCGGCAGGGCCGTGCCGTCGTACAAAATGCCCACCAGCGAGGCAGCGCCGGCAGCGACGCTGAATTGCAGACAACCGAGCATCGCCGACGCACTGCCGGCGCGGGCGCCCTGCCCGTTCATGGCGCAGGCCGAGGCGTTGGGAAGGATGCACCCGAGACTGGCGATGCAAATAAACAGCGGAATCAGCAGCGGCCATAACCGCTCGGTGTGCAGCGCACTGACCGCCATCAGCGTCAGGCCTGCCCCCAGGTAGACCCACACCGCACGCGCCAGCAAAAACGCCGGGCCACGCTTGGCCAGCAGTCGTGCGTTGACCTGCGCCACCAGAATAAAGCCCGCCGCGTTCGTGCCGAACAACCAGCCGAAATGCTCGGCCGGCACACCATAGAGTTTGATGAAGATGAACGGCGAACCGGCGATGTAGGAAAACATCCCGGCGACGGCAATGCCCCCCGTCAGGGCATGGCCGAGATACACCGGGTCCGACAACAGGCGACCGTACTGATGCAACGCACCTGATAACGGTTGACGTGGCACATGAGCGGGCATGCTTTCCGGCAGTCCGAGGGCCACGGCCGACGCCGCCAATGCACTGAAACCGGTCAGCGCCAGGAAGATCGACTGCCAGCCCGTGGTATTCACCAGCAACCCGCCGAGCAACGGCGCGAGAATGGGCGCCAGGCCCATGACCAGCATCAGCTGTGAAAAGACTTTCGCCGAACCCACCGCATCGCATTTGTCACTTACGATTGCTCGCGAAATGACCATCCCCGCGCAACCACCCAGCGCCTGGATAAAGCGTGCGCCAATCAGCCATTCGAGGTTCGGCGCATAGGCGCAGGCCAGCGAAGCGGCGGTGAACAAGCCAACACCAGTCAGCAAGGGAATGCGTCGCCCAAAACGATCCGCCACCGGGCCGTAAGCCAGCTGACCAATGGACAAACCCAGGAAATACGCCGCCAGCGTCAGCTGAACGTGTTGTTCGTCAGTGCCGAACGCCAGCGCCATGGCCGGGAATGCCGGTAGATAGAAATCGATTGCCAGTGGACCAAAAGCGCTCAGGGCGCCGAGTATCAAAATGGTACGGAAGTTCATCGGGCATCCAGTTGGACAGAGGTCAGCATGGCCGACAGTCTAGCCGCGCAAGGAAGCCTTGAACATTCCGATAGCTCACTAACAATTAAAACCACTGGATGAATGCAAAACCCTGTGGGAGCGAGCCTGCTCGCGAAGGCGGTGTATCTTCAACATTGATGTCGACTGACACGCCGTCTTCGCGAGCAGGCTCGCTCCCACAGGGTTTTGCGTTTGGCCTCAGGCGACTTTCGCCTCGTAGCCTTCCTCGTTGATGGCGGCGATCACTTGATCAGCGGTCAGCGCACTCTCGACGCCGACTTCCTTGGCCGCCAGATCGACCCGCACGCTCGCTGCCGGATCCCTGGTCTGGACCGCCTGAGTGATCGCCTTGACACAATGGCCGCAGGACATGCCTTCAACGTTAAACACTTGCATGGGATGACTCCTTTTATGAGGGTTGCGAGCAGTCTCGAGCTTGCCACCATGGCAAGGTCAAGTTCTTGAGTGAACTGCCGGGCTGGTATTCGCCGCCGCGCTCGGCCAAGCTGCGTCCATCAATGACTCGACATCAGGAGATTCAGCCATGCGCTGGTCAGCTCTCAGCCTGTTTGGCTTCCTCAGCCTTTTCGCCGCCTTACCCTCGGCCAGTGCCTTTGGGGAGGACTACGGCGTGTTGATCATTTCCCGCGAGCGCCTGGAAGTGTCGACCAACTGCGAGATCGGTGTGTACATCCAGGATCAGTTGTCGGCGCGGTTGTTCCAGGAACAAAGCACCTCGTTCAACTTGCCGCCGGGCAATGTGTCGCTGCGCCTGAAGCTGTTGCCGGGGCAGGCACCGGGTTGCAATCCGGGCATGCTTGCACCGGGTTCGCAGAACATCATGCTCAAGGCCGGTGACGTGCTGAAGTTCCGGATTGCGATGACGCAGGAAGGGATGTACCTCAAACCTGCGGCTCTGGATTATTGATCCGGACCTGATGTGTGCGAGCCTGCTCGCGAAGACGGCGTTTCAGTCGCAATCAATGTTCAATGACACACCGCTTTCGCGAGCAAGCTCGCTCCCACAGGTGTTCCACGGCGAAATGTGGATTGGCGCTTGACCTTGCCAGCATGGCAAGGTTGATCCTGTAGGTATCTTCTACCGGGAGCGCGACCGATGTCCGAATCCACCACTTTCGATCTGCCGATTGCCGGCATGACCTGCGCCAGTTGCGCCGGGCGTGTCGAACGCGCCTTGAGCAAAGTCATCGGCGCCACGGCCGTCAGCGTCAACCTCGCCACCGAGCAGGCCCGGGTTCAAGCGCCCAGCGACAGCCTGCCGGCGTTGATGGATGCCGTGCAGCAGGCCGGTTACAGCGTGCCGCAGCAGAGCCTGGAATTGAGCATCGACGGCATGACCTGCGCCTCCTGCGTCGGCCGGGTTGAACGTGCGCTGACCAAGGTGCCGGGGGTGAAGAGTGTCAGCGTCAACCTCGCCAACGAGCGCGCTCACCTCGAACTACTTGGTCAGATCGACCCGCAAACGCTGATCGCGGCCGTCACCAAGGCCGGCTACCGGGCCAGTGTCCGGGAAGTCGAACACCCGCAAACCGACCATCAGCAACAGCGCCTGCACCGTGAGCGCTGGGCCTTGATCATGGCCATCGCCCTCGCCTTGCCATTGGTGCTGCCGATGCTGCTGCAACCCTTCGGCGTGCACTGGATGCTCCCGGCCTGGGCGCAATTCGCCTTGGCCACGCCGGTGCAATTTATCTTCGGTGCGCGTTTTTATGTCGCGGCCTGGAAAGCGGTGCGTGCCGGTGCCGGTAACATGGATTTGCTGGTCGCCTTGGGTACCAGCGCCGGGTATGGCCTGAGTCTTTATGAATGGGCCACGGCCGCCGGGCACATGCCGCACCTGTATTTCGAAGCTTCGGCGGTGGTCATCGCCCTCGTGCTGTTGGGCAAATACCTGGAAAGCCGCGCCAAACGCCAGACCGCCAGCGCTATTCGCGCCCTGGAAGCCTTACGCCCGGAACGGGCGATTCAGATGATTGACGGCCGCGAGCAAGACGTTGCCATCAGCGCTTTGCGCCTTAATGATCTGGTCATGGTCAAACCCGGTGAACGCTTCCCGGTGGACGGCGAAGTAGTCGAAGGTCAGAGCTACGCAGACGAAGCGCTGATCAGCGGTGAAAGCTTGCCCGTGCCCAAACAACCGGGTGACAAGGTCACCGGCGGCGCGATCAATGGGGAAGGTCGGCTGTTGGTCCGCACCCAGGCGCTCGGCGCAGAAACAGTGCTGGCGCGGATCATCCGATTGGTGGAAGACGCCCAGGCTGCCAAGGCACCGATCCAGAAACTGGTGGATAAAGTCAGCCAAGTGTTTGTGCCCGTGGTGTTGCTGCTGGCCTTGGCGACCTTGATGGGTTGGTGGCTGTACGGCGCGCCAATCGAAACGGCGTTGATCAACGCCGTCGCCGTATTGGTGATCGCCTGTCCTTGCGCCCTCGGGTTGGCCACGCCAACAGCGATCATGGCCGGCACCGGTGTGGCAGCGCGTTACGGAATTCTGATCAAGGATGCCGAAGCACTTGAACGCGCCCATGAAGTCAGTGCGGTGGTCTTCGACAAAACCGGCACGCTGACCTCGGGTGCGCCGCGAATAGTGCATCTGAGTGCTATCGGCGGTGATGAAACCGCCCTGCTGCAAAGGGCCGGCGCCCTGCAACGCGGCAGTGAGCATCCGCTGGCCAAGGCGGTTCTGGACGCGTGCGTCGAACGCGGTTTGAGCGTGGACAATGTCTCGGACAGCCAGTCCCTGACCGGACGCGGCATTGCCGGCAGTCTTGAGGGGCGGCGTTTGGCGCTGGGCAATCGGCGCCTCCTGGAAGAGAGTGGTTTGACCGCAGGTCAATGGGCGGACTCCGCCACCGAGTGGGAAGCCGAAGGCCGGACCCTGTCCTGGCTGATCGAGCAAAGCCCCAAACCGCAAGTGCTGGGTCTGTTCGCGTTCGGCGACTCGCTCAAACCCGGTGCGTTGCAAGCGGTGCAACAACTGCGCGCACGCAACATCAGCAGCCACTTGCTGACCGGCGACAATCGCGGCAGTGCCAACGTGGTTGCCCAAGCGCTGGGCATCACCGATGTGCACGCCGAAGTGCTGCCGGCCGACAAAGCCGCCACTGTCGCCGAACTGAAAAAAACCGGCGTGGTGGCGATGGTCGGCGACGGCATCAATGACGCCCCGGCCCTGGCCGCCGCCGACATCGGCATCGCCATGGGCGGCGGCACCGATGTCGCCATGCACGCGGCCGGAATCACGTTGATGCGCGGTGATCCACGGCTGGTGCCGGCGGCGCTGGACATCAGCCGAAAAACCTACGCGAAGATTCGTCAGAACCTGTTCTGGGCCTTCGTCTATAACCTGATCGGCATTCCGCTGGCAGCCTTCGGTTTTCTCAACCCGGTGCTGGCCGGCGCTGCCATGGCCTTATCGAGCGTCAGCGTGGTCAGCAATGCGCTACTGTTGAAAACCTGGAAACCCAAGGATCAGGAGGACAACCGATGAACATCGGCCAAGCGGCCCGCGAGAGCGGCCTCAGTGCGAAGATGATCCGCTATTACGAGTCCATCGGCTTGCTCAAGGCCGCCCAACGCACCGACAGTGGTTATCGGGTGTACGGCGCCGACGACTTGCACACCCTGGCGTTTATCAAGCGCTCCCGGGACCTGGGGTTTTCGCTGGAAGAGGTCGCCAAACTGCTGACACTCTGGCAAGACCGCCAACGGGCCAGTGCGGACGTAAAGGCCCTGGCCCGTCAGCACATCGATGAGTTGAACCAGAAAATCCGCGAACTGGGCCAGTTGCGCGACACCCTGCAAGACCTGGTCGAACATTGCCAGGGCGACCACCGCCCGGACTGCCCGATTCTCAAAAACCTTGAGTCGGGCTGCTGTGCTGAACCTGCTCGTGCCTGATAGCCAAATGATTCCCTGTGGGAGCGAGCCTGCTCGCGAAGAGGCCAGCACATTCAACAACTACTTCGCCTGACACACCGCCTTCGCGAGCAGGCTCGCTCCCACATTGAATCTTGAATCTG